>PFPO01000053.1 GCA_002793075.1 Candidatus Komeilibacteria bacterium CG_4_10_14_0_2_um_filter_37_10 | reverse complement strand
CATCTTTGTTAGGTTAATAATTAGTGGATTTAATTATTTTACCTTAACTTAGGTGTCTTTTTAGTTTAATTAAGCTTGGGACTAGAATGTAGGTCACTAGCGTTGACAAACAAAATAAATACTGCTATATTCAGGACTGATTAATCAATAATAATTATAGCTTGAACTAGGACTTGGGATCTATGATTTTGACCCTAGCCTTGGCTCAAAGCCGAAGAAAGGTACTAATATGTTAGACAAAAAGAAAAAGAATCAAATCATTGAGAAATTCAAAACTCATGCCAATGATACTGGTTCACCAGAAATCCAAATTGCTATTTTAACAGCCGAAATTGCCGAGTTAACAGAGCATTTAAAAATACACAAGAAAGACTTCTCTTCTCGCCGTGGTCTAATTCGTAAAGTTAATCAAAGAAGAAAATTGCTTCGCTACTTGGAAAAAACCAATGAACAAAGTTTTGACTCAATCGTCAAAAAGTTGAAAATCAAAATTACTAAAAAAGAAGTAATTGTTGAGGAGCCAAGCGAAGAAGAAATTAAAGCCCTGGAAGAAACTATTTTAAAAAAATAAATAATATGAGTAAACAACATCCTGATCAAAGAGTTGGAGTCTTCGTTGATATTGGCAATATGTACCACTCGGCGAAAAACCTTTACAACGCTAAACTTAACTTTGGGCGCCTATTAACTGATCTTGTTAATGATCGACAGTTGGTCAGGGCTATGGCTTACATTATTATTTCGCAATCTTCAGATGAAGCTAATTTTTTTGACGCCCTCACCAAACAAGGCTATGAACTCAAAAGTAAAGACTTGCAAATATTTCCCGGTGGACAAAAAAAGGGTGATTGGGATGTTGGTTTGGCAGTCGACGCCATTACTATTGCCAAGCATTTAGATGTTGTCATTTTAGTTACTGGTGATGGTGATTTTATACCACTGGTTAATTATTTAAGACATACTGAGGGTTGTAAAGTAGAGGTAGCGGCTTTTGAAAAGAGCTGTTCCGCTAAACTAGTGGAGGTTGCTGATGACTTTATTAATCTCAGCACTAATGGCAAAAAATACTTAATAAAACGTTAATTAACTTGGCGATGGTGGTCATTGAACATATAGGCTACAAGGAAAACTTTTTAGTCTATTGCCTGATGACCAGCGCCAAATAAAAGGAAATAAACTTATGTTTAACACTAATAAGTTTACGACTGAATTTGCTGGTCGTACTCTTACTATTGAAACTGGCCTTTTGGCCAATCAAGCTGCTGGCTCCTGCACGGTCCAATATGGCGAGACTGTTGTTTTGGCTACTGCTTGTTATTCTCAACAACCAAAGGAAGGAACTGATTTCTTTCCTTTAACCGTTGATTACGAAGAAAAACTATACTCCGCTGGCAAAATAAAAGGTAGTCGCTGGATCAAAAGAGAAGGCCGCCCAAATGATGAGGCTATTTTAACTTCTCGCTTAATCGATCGATCGCTACGCCCTTTATTTCAAGACTCCGAAAGAAGAGAGGTGCAGGTTACTGCTACTGTTCTTTCTTTTGATCAACAAAATTCACCGGATATTACCGCCCTCATTGCTACCTCCTGCGCTTTGGCTATATCACCAATCCCTTGGAATGGCCCGGTGTCTGGAGTCAAAATTGGCCGTATTAATGGCGAATGGGTAATCAATCCATCTTATGAGGCAATTACCAAAAGCGACCTAGATTTAGTTGTCGTCGGTACTACCGAAGACATTGTCATGATTGAAGCTGGCTCCAAAGAAGTTGTGGAAAAGGATATGATCGCAGCTCTAGAATTTGCCCAAAAACACCTTCGCGAAGGATTAAAATTAATTACCGAAGTAGTAGCTAGGGTTGGACAACAAAAAAATGAGACGTCTGTTAAACCAACCGAAGAAGAAATTGCAAGTCAACAAAAGATCGATAACAAAGTTAAAGACTACCTCAAAGGAAAAGATTTAACTACCGTCTTTAATCGCGATAAGAAAATTACTTACAGCAATATTGATAACCTGAAAACAGAATTAACATCAATCCTTAAAGCTGATAATGAAGTTAATAAAGAAGAAAGGCTGCGAGGAGTTACTTTATTGTCTTCTAACATTGATAATGCTGCACGTGACTTTACTCTAACCAGCGGTAAAAGAATAGATGGTCGCTCTTATGATGAAATCCGAGAATTGGATATACGCGTTAGCGCCCTACCCCGCACTCACGGCAGTGGTTTGTTTACCCGTGGCGAAACGCAGGTTCTATCAGTGGTAACACTAGGCGCACCTGGCGATGAACAGTATTTAGAAAATATTGAAGATGATGGCATTACCAAAAAAAGATATATGCATCATTATAACTTCCCTGGCTACTCTGTCGGCGAGGTAAAAAGGTCAGGTACACCTGGTCGCCGAGAGATTGGTCATGGCGCCCTAGCAGAAAAGGCCTTGGTGCCTGTTATTCCTAACAAGGAAACCTTCCCCTACACCATTCGCGTGGTATCCGAAGTATTATCATCCAACGGATCTTCTTCTCAGGCCTCCATCTGTGGTTCCACGCTAGCTTTAATGGATGCCGGGGTACCAATTAGTAAGCCAGTCGCTGGTATTGCCATGGGCTTGGTTACTAATCCAAAAGACAAAAATGATTACAAAATATTAACTGACATTCAAGGCTTTGAAGATCACGCGGGTGACATGGATTTCAAAATTGCTGGTACCAATGATGGCATTACAGCCGTGCAATTGGATATTAAATTGGGTGGTGTGAGTTTGAAAGTATTAGAAGAAGCTCTGTGGTTAGCAAAAGCTGCCCGCGAAAAAATCCTACAACAAATCATTGCTGTTATTCCCGCGCCGCGTGCTGAACTATCACCTTATGCCCCACGCATTGAGGTTCTCAATATTGATCCGGAACAAATACGCGATGTTATTGGGCCTGGTGGCAAAATAATCAATGATATCATTGAAAAAACCGGAGGAGAAATTGATATTGAACAAGACGGCACAGTACTTATTACCTCCACCAGCGCTGATGGTAGTGCTCGGGCTATTCAAATGATCATGGATATCACGAAAAAAATACAAGTTGGCGAAGAATATGAAGGCCAAGTTGTAAAAATTATCCAAGATAAAAATAATGGCAACGACATCGGGGCGATTGTTCAGCTAACTAGCAACCACGATGGCATGGTGCATATTTCCAATCTAGCCAACAAACACGTTGCTCGTATTTCCGATATAGTAAATGTCGGCGACTTACTAAAAGTCCGAGTTGTTGAAGTTGATGAGGAACGCGGTCGTATTGGTTTGTCCCACAAAGAATACACACCAGCAGCTGAACCAGGTGAGGAACGCGGTCGTTTTGATCGCCCTAACCATGGTCCACACAATACCGGTAATGACCGGAGGCCTTTTCATAAAAGATTCTAAAGTTAAATAACTATGTTTAGCACGGACTACCCTGTACCATATGGTACGGGGTTTTCTTTTCGCCGGCCAATTACACTATTATAATTATATGTTAAAATATACTCATGTCATCTTGGTTAAAATCACAAAGAATATTTTGGCTCCTAGCTCTGAGTCTATTTTTTATTCTGGGGTGGTTGATTACTGATAAATATGTCTTGGCAAATAAGCAATTGGAAAATTACCTACCGGAAAATACTATTCTTACTGCCAATTTAAATCTTTCAGCGATTAACGCCACAAGTACGCAAAGGCAAAGATTAACAGAAAACGCCCTCCTTTCAGAGCTAATCGACTATGGTCACAAAGAACTAGATAAATATTTAGCCAGCTACCATTTAACGGATTGGTCTATTGATTGGTTGCAACCACAAGCTATCTATTTTCTCACTAAAAACAATCAGCAACAAAACTGGGGAATTTTAGCGGTGGCAAAAAACACCAAAATAAAAAAGTTCTTGGAACAATTAAACTTACCAATGAATGGCAATCTCTACGTTGCCAGCGATCAATCTAATAATAAATTATATTTTGCCCTCTTAGAAAAAAATATCTTCCTCGCTTGTTCTGATCAAGCATTGTGTCTTGATGTGATGGATCGCTATCAAATAAATTCTTCGTCGCCGATCGCCAAACTATTTTCTATTATTTCCTTAAAACCGTTTTTAACAATAAAAATTAATAAACAACTAGAAACGCCGGATGACAAGTCGCTAGCCTGGTCCATAGTCAATCAGCTTATTACACCACTAAAAAACAATACTTTTCCCGACATTAACATTGAATTAAATCAAAAAAGTCGTTTTCTGGGCTGGCAAATGTCCAATTACGACATGAATCAATTATCAACAGACAATAAAATAGGTATTAATGACTATGTGGCCAATGTCCAATTTCAGCCAGATGTCCTGATCGGTATTACCGAGCCCAATAACCTTAATGATAATTTAAAAAATAGTGATTTCGGCAATGTATTAAAGAAATGGCTAATTAATTACTACTGGCACGATATATCCGCTCAACTAGCTAATAAAATTACCTCGCCATTAGTCATAGCCATCAATAAACCAAGTTCCTTTCTCATTGTTACGAAAACCAGCGAACTACAACAAATTACAGAAATATCTGAAGGGCTCTTAGCTGATCAGAGTCCACGAACCAAGACAATACAATTGCCCGATGGTACACTAGCTTCTGAGCTAATCAATGATGGCGACGGCGTTAAGCAAGAAACAATAATGCTAAGCGGTTACGAAATAACGCGACTCTTTAATAAAGAAGATAGCTACTATTATTATTTACAGAAAGACTACTTAATAATGAGTAATAACCTTGATTTACTTAAAACCAATCTAAATCACGACGGCGCTTTTAATCATACATGCTGGCAAAATAGTATATTTTCTGATGTTTTTTATATGAATTTGACTAATAATAAGCTAGAAAAAACATTACATAATATTACCGAAACTACTGTTTGGGGCTATGAAAATAATAAGGAATTGTTACTTAGAGGTTGTTTGGCCATTGATTAGTGTGTGGATAAGGTGTTAATGACTGAGCACAACTTTTGTTCACCAACTAACCACTTACTAATATAGTGTGTCCATTTATTACTAATATTAGCTATAATATACTATTGACTTTTTATTTCTGAAATGATATAATATAAATATAGTAAAAGTACATTCCAATCTTGAGCTTTTTATCCAATGAACCGCCTTTTGGATTAACTGCTCAAATATTTACTGCTTATAACAAACCTAGAAACCAACTTTAGGTTAAAAAATACCCCAAAAAAAACAAAAATAAAAAGGATGATCTTCTACAAAAAAAGGGAGATTAACCAATTAAGTGGTAAATATTGATAAGCTGTAGTTGGAACAGCAAAAAATTCAAGTTTTATGCCTCGCTCCATATAATCGCAAACCTGCGATATATACGGGAGACATAAGATTTTCCCACAACGAGCATTGCAGCCACATAATAAAATTATTTATAGGGCTAAACCAATGCTCGTTTTCATTTACCTAATTAATGCTATAATGGTATTGACAAGACGCCGAATTAATTATATTATTCAATACATTCAATAACTGACTAAATATTATGCCATCAACTGATTTTATAAAAAAACAACAAGAAATATTGGAAAAAAAGAAGCAAGATATCGAGCGACAACTTGGGGGATTAGTAGAAAAGGATCGTCAAGGATCGCAATTTGATGCCAAATTTCCTGATTTTGGTGATACCGAAGATGATAACGCAGCTGAGGTAGCTGTTTATGAGGGTAACTTATCATTAGAGGAGGATCTAAAATTTTCTTTAGAAAGAATCAAGGTATCACTACAAAAAATAGCCAATAACACCTATGGCGTTTGCGATAAATGTGGCAGCGAAATTCTTACCAAGCGTTTAGAGGTGTTCCCGCAAGCTAACTCTTGTATGAATTGCAAAGCTAAGCGTTTAGATTAATGCTGACAAAAATAAATATTACCCTCGGTGTAGTTTCTCTTTTTATCTTAGATCGACTAGGCAAATACTTAACTCTACTTCTACCCGAAGGAGAGTTTTTTAAATGGCAACAAATATTTTCCTGGGAAAAGAATTTTAATGATGGTATTGCTTTTAGCATACCGCTACCAAATATTTTAAGTGTGATTTTGTCCTTTTTAATCATCATAGTTTTACTGGACATATTATTAGTAAAATTTCAAAGCTCCCAACCAACGACAATTATCGCCCTCCAGTTAATCATCGCTGGCGCTATTAGTAATTTTATTGACCGCCTAATTTGGGGACAGGTAATTGATTATTGGCTATTATTATTCTTCCCAATTTTTAATTTAGCCGACTTACTAATTATTACCGGCGCTCTATTACTTATCTTTTCTTTACTACGTCATAATAAAATCTAAAATTAAGACAATGGGCCGCGTTCTGGGAGGACATTGACCTAGTTATTCGTGTCTGTTATCTCAGTAAATTACTTGATTTATTGCCCTATTTAAACCTGCCATAATACATAATATCGGCTTGACAAATAAAGAGATTGGAGTTAAGATAACAAACTACCTAATTTAATACTTCTGAGAAATGATCAGCGATAAAGAACAAATTATTAACTTATTTTGGCGAGCTAAAAATATTCTACTGCTAACCAAACAGTCTTACCATGGCGATGATATCGCTTGTCTTTTGGCTTGGCATAATTTTCTCAAACATCAACAAAAAAACCACGATCTAATTATTGCTAACTACCAATCAGTAAATACTTGGCGTTTCTTACCAGGTATTGAAACTATTCAATCGGCATTTTCCCGACTCAAAAAATTCACTATCGCCGTTGATCTTAAACAATCCAAATTAGAAAATTTTAGCTACGACCTCAACGATGAGCAGCTACTGATTTATCTAACTCCCGAGAAGGGCTTTATTGAATACGATAACATTTCCTTTCGCAATACTGATTTTAAGTACGATTTAGTCATTTGTTTGGGAGTGCCAGACTATCACAGCTTAGGTAAAATATACGAGGAACAAGCTGATTTTTTTTATCAAGTGCCGGTTATCAATATCGACTACCATCATCTCAATGAATATTTCGGCGATATTAATCAAGTGGATATTACCGCCAACTCATTAGCCGAAATATCGTATGATCTATTTGACCGCATTGCGCCGGAGGCGATTACTAAAGACGTTGCCACTTGTTTACTTACTGGCCTAATACAAGCCACGCGCAGTTTCCGCGCTCCCAATGTCACGCCGCAGACATTGCAACTAGCTAGTCAGCTAATCAAGCTTGGCGGCGATCGTAAATATATCGTTGAACAGTTATTTCAAACAAAATCGATCGCAACTTTAAAACTTTGGGGTAAAATATTAACACAATTAAAAACCGACAACGAATATAAAATAGTGTGGGCTGATATAAAAAAACAGGATTTATTAGACTTATCTGTTAGCGAAGAAGACTTACCGGCAGTTATTGATGAATTAATAATCACCTCACCACAGGCAGAAATCGTACTAATCTTTTTATCCATTGATGATCAATTAACTAAGGTTTACTTATATAGCTCACGCGGTTATGACTCCTTGCAACTAACCGGTAAATTTACTCCCGAAGGTGATAAAGATTTAGTCTGGTTTAATTTGCCACTACCGCTTAATATTGCGCTTACTACAACCATTGATACCATTAAAGAAAAGGTCAAAAGCCTACTCCCTTAACAAAAATTAGATTTTCCTGTAAACTAGACTGGCCTTCTTTATTAAAAATACCAATCTGGCTTAATGATTTTACTAAAATATAATCTTCAGTCAGGGAATCATTTAACTAGTGACTGATAATACGGGCATATAGCTCAGTTTCAGCCAGGGGCTGATCGTCCTTTGGACGAGGTTAGAGTATACAAAATAAGATACGTTAATAATTTAGATGATACATCTTTTTAATGGGCATATAGCTCAGTTGGTTAGAGCACAGCTCTTATAAAGCTGGGGTCGATGGTTCAAGTCCATCTATGCCCACCACGTCATAATTTATTTCACAGCTGCGTGTATCGAGTCTAGCTCGATCCACTCCGCCGTTTAATAAATTATTCCTTCTCCTCACTTACTTTTCTCACTGGACGTGAGACCAAGTAAGTTCGGAATAAACAACTAATCTAATAAATTAACAACAGAACAAGTCGAAAAATGACGAGGGTTCGTAGCTCAGTTGGTTAGAGCGCCACATTGACA
>PFPO01000052.1 GCA_002793075.1 Candidatus Komeilibacteria bacterium CG_4_10_14_0_2_um_filter_37_10 | reverse complement strand
GCTGGATAAAATATATACTACCAAAATTAAACTTGGTGAAACTTCTGATAGCTATGATGCTCAAGGAAAAATTTTAATTAATCCTAGCGCTGGACAGCCAACAGAATCAGTAATGAATAAAACAATCGCCACAATGATTGGACCCCAGCAACAAATACCACCGATGTTTTCTGCGAAAAAAGTAAATGGCCAAAAACTTTATCAACTAGCTCGTCAAGGAATTACCATTGACCGACTACCAACAAATATTATAATTCATGACTTTCAATTACTATCTTACCAGTACCCATGGGTAGAATTACTTATCCACTGCAGTAGTGGTACTTACATTCGTTCTCTGGTTCATGACCTCGGTCAATCGCTTGGCTATGGTGCAGTTATGTATCAGCTGCGCCGTGAACAAATTGGCAACTACAAAATTCAACAAGCCACAGAGCTAAAAGATCTTACTGCAACTAATTGGCCAAGTTTTCTGCAATAATAAGAGGACCATTGTTTAACAACGGTCCTCTTTTTTAATTCTTGGGAACAATGATAGTAAAAGTAGAGCCTTTACCTAAAATACTGGTCACGCTAATTTTATAGCCAACTTGACTTAGTATGTGCTGGCAAAGATACAAGCCCAACCCATTACTTTTTTCTCCTCCAATTCCGGTTTTTTGATTAGGGTGCAAAGAAAAAAGTTTATTTACTTCCTCTTGACTCATTCCAACTCCCGTATCGGATACTGAAATAGTAACTTTTTCGTTATCGTCCGTCACTACCACGGTAATACTACCCTCTTGAGTATACTTCAAACAGTTATTTATTAAATTACTCAGAGTTAATTCTATCACCTCCTGATAACCAAAAATGTTCACGTTAATCTTCTGATCATACAAGAAAACTATTTTACTATTCCTATTCTTTAATTTAGCTGCATCAATATTCTTGATTATTACTTCATTAAGGTCAAAAATAAGTTTCTGATCTTCTCGTATATAGGAAGCAGCCCAACTCATTAAAGTTGTTGATAGTAATAATTGGTTATTTATAGCTGTGTGAAAAAAGGGAATTGTTTTCTTGATGTCCTCTAATAGGGCTAACTTATCATCAATGCTTTTGTTTTCCCACCCGGAAAATTCCTCTAAATAACAACTGACATAACCTAAGAGCGGATGAAAAGGACCTCTAATATCGTGTGCTGCCAGACCGATCATCTTCAACCATGTATCTTGACCTCTTTGCTGTTCAGTAAAATCACAAAACACGACGCGCGCGCTTTCTATTGTTTCCGGCTGAATTAAAACATGATAAGAAAAAGTATCCTCATCTATGATGCACGTTAAATCAAATTCGTGCCTTTTTTGATTACTAATACTTTGTACGCAAATATCCTCTAGCTGTTGCGCTGATGCTGTTGGTAAACTCTGAATCATTATTAATTTGCTCTGTTGGGAATCAGATAACAAACTTGGCGATTCAGGAATAAATTCCACCTTACTATCGTCATGAAGCAAGGCTTGAAAAATAAAAATCGAAATCTGTCTTTGCATTCACTTACTCCTTTTGATGTTTATTAAATTTTTAAAGTAAAATCATTTTTTGATGAGTTTATAACTTACAATAATATCTAATCTTTGTCAATAACTAAAAGGGATCTAATAAACCGTTGGTTCAAAGCCGGTTATTTCTTTCAGTGCTTGTCGACACTTGATTCTGGGAAAGGCAACTTGCAGGCGGCGATAAACTTCATTAAATAGCACCATTTCCACTCCCAATCGCCCAATATTGTCACCATATTCGTCATTAAATTTTTTAGTACTGGTGATTGAATCCTGCGAGCGATAAAGTCGCTCCAATAAAATCATTTGCTCTTCGGGTTTGATATATTTTGGTGGTAACATATAAATACTTGATTAATTAACAAATATATGATAAATTATAAATCAGTTTTTAGCAAAACTATATTATTCCTCGATAATAGTCACTTAATTAATAATCAATTTATAATCTATGCCAATTAAAAAAGCGGCTTATAAAGATCTACGCCAGAACAAAAAAAGAAAATTGGCCAATCTGCGAGTCGACCGTCAAATAAAAGATACAGCTAAAAAGATTGAGCAAGCATTGGTGGCCAAAAATATGGACAAAGTAACTGAATTGACTAAATCTTTTCAAAAGATAGTGGACAAAGCAGTCCAACATGGACAATTAAAAAAGAACACTGCTGCCCGGAAAAAATCTCGTCTTGTTAAGAAAATCAGTAAGAAATAATCCAACTTTTTCACCAAAAAACGCACCTCACTTACTGGGGTGTGTTTTAATAATAAATAAATCAAAGAACAATTCTGGTTTCAATGGTAATGATTTTAATTGATAGTCCAAATCAATGAGCTTTTGGTATATCTTTTGCAAATCAGATACTTGATATTTGGCCAGTGCCGGTGTTAATTTGCGAATGACAAAGGGATGAATTTTGGTTTGCTGGGCTAACTGTTGCTGACTCAAACCTTGAGCTAATAATATTTTCATCTGCCATAGCAAACGATACTGTCGCAGGATCATGCTCAATAAATACTGCTCATTTTGTCCGAGAGACAGTTGATCCTGTAATAATTTAATGGCCTGTACTGGATTGTTGTTCATTAGGGCGTCGGTGAACTGAAAAATATTTTCCTCCAATCCCCCGTCAATCATTTGCTCAATATCAGCTTCAATAATGGACTGATCTTTTTTATAGGCAACTAATTTATCAATCTCACCGGCCAACCGCCATAAATCATTACCGACGTTAACAGCCAATAAGCGCGCGGCTGGTTTGGTAATTTGCCCCTGACGTAACCCAACCTCTTGTTCCACCCACATTACTAATTTATTGATATCCAACAGCTCAAAATTTTGGGCATACTTAAAGTTCTGCAATCTCTTAAACAAAGCGTCATCTTTATCGGGCAAATCTTCCTGCCAAAAGATGATATAATTTTCTTCGGAACTATCAGTAACTTTATTTAAATAAGTGATAACATCTTCTTTCCAACTATTAATACTGGCTAGAGAAAAAATATTTTTAATAATTATTAACCGTTTAGCTGATAAAAAACCCGGTTGGGTAACCGCATTATTAAATTTTTCTAAAGTAATGTTCTCGCCATCCAAAATAGTAATATTCAAACCAGCCTGATCAACTTCTTGAGCAAACTTATCTCGTAGCTGTTTTACTTTTTGGTAAGAACGATAGCTATCCGTTCCATAAAAGAAAAATATCATCTGGTACATTTACAATTTAATTATTTCTCTCAAAATAGTAACACATTTAGTTATTTTTTACACCATTGACAATGGTTCCGAAAAGTGCTAAATTAAAACATTATTTGATCTTTAACAAATTAATTCACAATCTTCAGGAGACTAAAATGTTCTACTTTTTAACTTTAATTCTTGCCCTCTGTTTGTGCTATCTTCTTATAATAATTGTTGATAAATTAACCAAGACAAAACCTATACAATCCTTATTGAATCGTGATCCAAAAATGTCTGGTCTGGTTATAAAAAATACTGCCGGGTTAGTTATCATTTTATTCCTATTCGTGGCTGTTTCACCAATATATTTTGAATACACTAACTCTTTTGATAGCAAAATAGTTCTCTATTCTAGCGACGGCAAGGCTACAATTCACGGTTGGCCAGGTGTGTTCTGTTGGGAATCAAAAGATCGTTTCTACAATGTCATGGGTACTATGAGATATTCTCATGCATTTCAACCAATCTCCGAAAATCCCAAACTCAGAAAATATCGTTATAGCTTCTCAGTGGCCATAACTAACCCTATTGTTTTCTACAATAAATACGATAAAATCATCGATAGTTGTACCACACAGGCTGTACTTAATGAATCTAAACAACAGGCAATGGTTTGGAATATAGTTGAGTACTACTTGTATGAGTTTGAGGAAAAGTTTGGTAAAGACGTTGTTCAGCTGTACAATCCAAAAAGTTTAGTAATGCAAAAACAATTCAAAAAACTATTGGAAACATACATCAATAAAATTTTTTCCACCGATGGCGTCACCATAACTTTTCATAACTTTAATCTGGAAATGCTTCAATAATAAAGAGATTAAATGACCTCCTCCCCGCACTCAAAAAAGCTATCTTAACTAGATAGCTTTTTTTCATACGGGGTTTCCCTTTGGGTTTCAA
>PFPO01000051.1:2540-3012 GCA_002793075.1 Candidatus Komeilibacteria bacterium CG_4_10_14_0_2_um_filter_37_10 | reverse complement strand
TTCTATCTTGCCCGCACTAGGACATTATCATATTGCCTCAACACCTTACCGGTTCATTAATCCGCACCCTCGGCATTTTTTAGCTTGCCTTTAATTGTCGATTAGCGATTCTTTCTATGTATGGTAGCCTGATTAGCCGCCTAACCAATTTAAGGGCGCTATGGTAAAATCAGACAATGGCAAATAATGAACAAAACAGTGGCAATGGGGAGGTAATGGTGATTATCGACAGCAATGCGTTAATCCACCGGGCCTATCACGCTCTTCCGCCATTAAAAACAAGGCAAGGAGATCTGGTGAACGCCGTTTACGGGTTTGTTCTGATACTGTTTAGGATAATAAACAACTTTCACCCCGAATACATTGCCGCAACGTTTGATTTTCCGGCACCGACGTTCCGCCACATTAAGTCTCCCGAATATAAGGCCAAACGCCCGAAAACGCCGGCTGATTTGATAAGGCAAGTTCCGCT
>PFPO01000051.1:0-2453 GCA_002793075.1 Candidatus Komeilibacteria bacterium CG_4_10_14_0_2_um_filter_37_10 | reverse complement strand
GCGAGTTAATAAAGAAAATCCCGAGGTGTATTGTCTGATTGTCACCGGCGACCTGGATACTTTACAGTTAGTTAATAAACAAACGGAAATATTTACCATCCGTCGCGGGTTGGCTGATACGATAGTTTATAGCACTGCGTCGGTTAAAGAGCGATTTGGTTTTGGACCAGAGAAAATGGTTGACTATAAAGCACTGCGCGGAGATCCTTCAGATAACATCCCGGGTGTTAAGGGTATTGGCGAAAAGACGGCAATGGAATTGATTAAAGAATTTGGTTCTATTGATAGTATTTATAAAAAATTAGACAAGACAGATAAGATTAGCCCGCGCTATAAAGAGCTATTAAAAAATCAAGAGGAGCAAGCACGGCAAAGCTATCACCTTTCTACTATTATTACTAACTTGCCGTTGCCATTTTCTTTAACCGATATGAGAATGACTGGCTTTGATGCGCGGCGCGTTTTTGATTTGTTTCAGCGGTTAGAATTCAAAAGTCTGTTGAGTAAAACACCCACCGCCATGTCTAAGCATAGCGCCGCGCCGCAGGTAGCGCCAGCTAACCCTAAAGATGAAAATGTCCAATATCAGCTCATTAATACGGAAAAAGATTGGCAGAAGTTTTTTAGCGAATTAAAGCAGCAAAAGATATTTTGTTTGGATACCGAGACTACTGATTTAGATACCAGGAGAGCCAAGCTGCTTGGTATTAGTTTTTGCTGGCAAAAGGGAGTGGCTTATTATGTGAATTTTGTAGATCACCAGAAGTGGTTAAAAGAAATAAAAGGATTATTAGCTGATGAGCAGATAAAGAAAGTTGGTCATAATTTAAAATATGATATACAGATATTAGAGTTGGCTGGCGCTCCAGTTAACGGATTATTTTTTGATACTTTGTTGGCGGCCTACTTATTATTTCCACCAGCGCGCAGCTTGAAATTGGACGATTTGGTTTTTACTGAATTGGGGTATAAAATGCAGTCGATTACCGAGCTGATCGGTCCCAAGGGTAAAAAGCAGATTAATATGGCCGATGTGGAGTTGGATAAAGTAGCTTACTATAGCTCGGAGGATGCTGATTATAGCTGCCAACTTTATCAGAAGCTAAATCAGGATTTGGGTGATGGGCCACTGGCAAAATTATTTTCGGAAATGGAGATGCCTTTGTTAGCTATTTTGTCACAAATGGAATTAACCGGTATTCTGGTGGATCAGAAGCTTTATGGTAACTTAAGCAAGCAGTTTGCCAAGAAGATTACAGAGTTAGAACAAAACATCTACAAATTAGCTGGCAAGGAATTCAATGTTGCCTCGCCTTTGCAGTTGAAAAAAGTTTTGTTTGAGGATTTAAACATTTCCGTAAAAGGATTAAAGAAAACTAAAACAGGCGTGTCTACCGCTGCTGGTGAGCTAGAAAAGATGCGCGGGTTACATCCGATTATTGACTATATTGAAGAGTTTCGCGAATACTCTAAGTTAAAGAATACTTATCTGGATGCTTTACCAGAGCTGATTAATCCACAGACTGGACGTGTGCATACCAGCTTTAATCAGGCGGTGACAGCTACTGGTAGACTATCCTCATCAAATCCCAATTTGCAAAACATTCCTATCCGAACGGAACTGGGACGACAATTAAGGGCTGGTTTTATTGCCCGACCAGGATACAAACTATTGTCCGCTGATTATTCTCAAATTGAATTGCGAGTAGTAGCATCACTGGCGCCAGATCAAAAAATGTTGACTTCTTTTCAGCAGAACGAGGATATTCATACACGAACTGCTGCCGAAATATTTAAGGTGCCAATGGAGCAAGTAAGTTTTGAGCAAAGGCGACAAGCTAAAGAAGTAAACTTTGGTATTATTTACGGCTTAGGATCTTTGGGCTTGTCACAGCGGACAGGTATTAGCCGAGTAGAAGCCAAAGAATTTATTGAAAAATATTTAGGATTGTATAGTGGCATACAAAAGTATTTAGAAAAAACCAAAGAGCAAGCCCATGACCTGGGTTATGTAGAAACTCTATTTGGGCGACGACGATATTTTCCTGATATCAACTCGCACATTTCTTATATTCAAGCAGCGGCAGAACGAACAGCAATCAATATGCCGATTCAAGGTACGGCGGCAGATCTGATGAAAATGGCGATGTTAGCCGTCGCAGCTAAATTACCTCAAATAAGTCCTAGTAGTCGCATGTTATTGCAAGTCCACGATGAGCTAGTTATTGAAGTACCAGAAAAAGAAGTTGAAAAAGTTGCCGAGTTTTTACATCACGCCATGGAGGGTATTTGTGATTTGCCAGCGCCAATCAAAGTAGAGATAGATTGTGGTGATAATTGGGGTGAGATGCAAAAGATTATTTAATATTTTAAATATTTAAAACCGCCCAGTATTTACTAAGCGGTTTTTTAATTGCTCAGGAAACCCCGCACGAGAATTCCTTCTAAGGCTG
>PFPO01000050.1 GCA_002793075.1 Candidatus Komeilibacteria bacterium CG_4_10_14_0_2_um_filter_37_10 | reverse complement strand
ATTCATCCGGTGCTTTGATGCGCTGAGCTTTATAATCCACAAACTCTTGGTGGCGAAAAGTCGGTGCCGCCAAATCAAAAGTACAAGCCAAATAATCTGGTTGGTACTCGCGAATAATTCTTAATAATATAGAAGTGAATCCATAGACAGCATTGATCATCTGACCGTCTTTGGTGATTAATGGTGGTAGGGCGTGAAAAGCTCGATGCAACAGTGCGTGACCATCAATTACTATTAATTTTTCTTGTTTTTTTGTCATAGCTTATTGGTTCATTTTAGCATTTTATGAGCAAAATTGAAACCATAAAAAACACTGCTTTTTCCAATAAAAAAGCTCGAGATTTAACCCGAGCTGAAATTCTAAAAAATGTTTTTTTTGTTAGTAACTAATGCATGGCAGTATAACCTTTTTATTATTAATGAATAAACTGGATCTAAAATGCCGTTCTTTTTCTACGGCTATCAATCCAGCAGATAAGTAACGGAAAAACACCGATCAGTAATATTCCACTGGCAACTTCTGAAGAACCAACTATAAATACAATGCAGGATAGTATTAAGCAAAGTACAAATACTTTAAAGCACCAATAAACTGCTGTTTTTCGACGTTTACTTTCATTTTTTTTCAAACGCGATATTGGGTACTCCTTTTTTAATGAATATAATAATTATGACTATATTTAAAAAACATTACTGCCATTTCTTTAATTAGTAAATAACATTTAATAAAATATATTAGCAAAATATACTTTTCTTGTCAAGCATTAACACTCTTATTCTTGCAGTGCTAATCTATCATTAATTACACGAACCTTTACAACTTTCAATAGGAGTCAATGTGAGTAGTTTAATACACAAAAGGATTGCGCCGTTAATACTATCATTAGTGTCGCGTGGACTGACATTGGATCTAAAAACTATGGAGCAGTGTAAAAAGATGGCTCAGGAATTCATGACCAGCCAACTAGTTAAATGGCTGATTGCTTTTGAATATCACGGTGCTGTTCTCGGTGCTTCTTGGGAATTAGGATTTCAACCAACCACCAAGACTGATAACTCGGGTAAATACAAAATATTGATAACGTTATCTGTGTCCGGTTCATCGATATTTGGTTCCTCGATCACAACCTGTTCCCAGGAAGTGATCAAACGGCAACGCTTTCACTACGCCATTGAGGTAGAGCAAAGAGAGTTCCTAAAAATCATCAGTTTAGATAAAAAAAACCAACCACTAAAAATAAACTATAACGGCGCTTGCCTAACCCGCTATGGTCAATACTTAATTTTTCCTGGTGTACGAATTCCTTTACCGCTAAATCTACGTATTTGTTTAAAATTAAATCACGAGACAAGAAGGCGGTTCATCGACTTAATCAGAGAGATAAACTCCGAGGAATTTCGCACTATCGCCCGAGTCGAAAGTAATTTACAAAAATTAAAATTAAGCGCGTTTGGGTAACAAAAAATAATCCTAAAAAAGTAAAACCGTCGGTAATTATCCGGCGGTTTTTTATTAACCTTTTTTTCCTACCAACAACTCACGAATAAAGAAAAATAGCAGACAACAAAGTCCTACCACTCCAGAAAAACCACCAACAACCGATAAGAAAGTAATCTGATTTTTCTGAAAATACTCGATACTGTAAAAAATTAGGGAAAAACAACTGAAAATAACGAATAAATAAAAAATCAGTGAATATAAATAGATTGATTGCCACATCTTTTTTTGAACAGAGCTATGATTTTGTTGCATCTTGGCCTCGAAATAAATGAACGATAAATCAAAATAATTTTACCACTTATTATATTCTTGTCAATGTTGTGTAATATTCCATATTGCCTTAATATATTAGTAGTAAAAATTAAAATCACATTCTTATGAACGACTGCATTTTTTGTCAAATTATTGAAGGGAAAATTCCTAGCTACAAAGTGTACGAGGATGAAAACTATTTCGCTTTTTTAGACATCCACCCGCTTAATCCCGGACATGTTTTATTAATTCCCAAAAAACATACTCTTTGGGTTGATGAGGTAGAAAGCTTTTCCGAGTACTGGTCAGTGGCCCATAAAATTAGTGGGGCGATTAAAAATGCTTTGCAACCAGAATTAACCGGCTATGTTACTTATGGCTTGGGTGTTAACCACGCTCATATTCATATTATCCCAAAATATCCAGGCGATACTCACGACATTGGCTGGCGACCAGATCATGTTAAAGAGGTAGCTCCAGAGGAGATGATAATAATCGCCGAGAAGATTATTCAGCAATTAAAATAAATGAAATTATTAATTACCGGCGGAGCTGGTTTTGGCGGCACCAACTTTATTAAATACATCTTGGCGAAATATCCTGCTTGGCAAATTACCAATCTGGATAAACTAACCTACGCTGGCAATTTGAATAATCTCCAAGATATTACGGATAATCCCAACTATCATTTTGTTCGTGGCGATATTGCTGACGCAGAAATAGTTAATAAATTATTACCAAACATTGATATCGTTATTAACTATGCTGCGGAAACGCACGTTGATCGCTCCATCCTTGATCCTGATGCTTTTATGCAAAGCAATATTATTGGCACCTATACATTATTGGAGGGATTAAAGAAAAATCCAGTGCAAAGGTTTATTCAAATTTCTACTGATGAGGTTTTCGGCTCTATCACGACTGGTGAATTTTCTGAGGAATCACCATTCAAACCCAATAGTCCCTATGCCGCAGCGAAAGCTAGCGCCGACCTCTTATGCCGAGCTTACTATCAAACTTACCAGCTACCAATTATTATTACTCATAGCTGCAACTACTATGGACCCTATCAATATCCGGAAAAACTAATTCCCCTTTTAATAACTAACTTACTTGCAGATCAAAAGATTCCGATCTATGGTCAAGGTGACAATATTCGTGAATGGATTCATACCAACGATCATGCTAGTGCTATTGCTACTATTATAGAAAAGGGACAAGTTGGCGAAACCTACAACATCGGCACGGGTGATCGCTGTGACAATTTAACCATGGCTAAGTTAATTCTCCAACTTCTCAATAAAGACGAAAGCTATATTAACTATATAGCTGATCGACCAGGTCATGATTGGCGCTATGCTATTAATAATGATAAAATCAAGGCCTTGGGCTGGCAACCACAAATTGAATTAACGCCAGGTATTACAAACTTAATCCAATGGTACCAAGATAACAAGTGGTGGTGGCAACCAATCAAATCAGGTGAGTATTTAAACTATTATAATCAACAGTATGGTAACAAAAAATAACGAACTGGCAATATTTATCAACTGCGCACATCTGGCAACCTATGCTACTGGCGTTAAACCAAATATTGATAGTGTTGGTAACAAAACTTTTTATTATCATGAGGGTGAACAAGAATATCTTGACCAATATCAAGATGATAAAAATTTCATTGGTTTTGAGATTGTAAAAAAAGAAAAGAAACCAATCTGGGGTATGAATTATTATGGTCAGGTGACTGATGAAAAAATTGATACTGCTTTGGTTAATTCTTTCCTGCGTCAAATGCTAATGAAGAATAAGCCCGGTATGTTGCTACGCGGACCGAAAGGTTTTAAGAAAAAAAGTTGGCACTATCGCTATGTTTATCGGGGGTCGCTAAATAATTTTCAAGCTCACGAGATTATTAAATACCAAGGTAAAATAGTATATACCTGCTATTTGAACGGCGGACGATTATAAATTATTAAGTATCAAAATTATGCGTGGTATTATTTTAGCTGGTGGTCATGGTACTAGACTAGCACCCCTAACCAAGGTTACCAGTAAACAACTACTGCCGATCTATAATCAGCCAATGATTTATTACCCTTTACAGACTTTGCTGCAGGCTGGCATTAAAGAAATATTAATCATCGTAGCTCCAGAAAAAGCCGGTGAGTTTTTAAATTACCTGGGTTCCGGTAAACAGTTTGGTGCTAAATTTACTTATGAAATTCAAGACAAGCCAGCGGGTCTGCCCGAAGCCTTTGTCATCGGTGAAAACTTTATTGACCAAGACGATGTAACTCTTATACTTGGCGATAATATTTTTGAAGATGATTTCTCGCAAGCCATTCAAAAATTTAAAAATGGCGCCACCGTCTTTGCTAAACGCGTTACTGATCCTGAAAGATTTGGCGTTGTCCAATTTGATGAACAGGGACGGGCTTTAAAAATAGTAGAAAAACCACAGCAGTTTATTAGTGATTACGCCTTAGTGGGTATGTATATTTATGATCACCGTGTAGTGGAAGTAGCAAAAAATTTGAAACCATCCCCTCGTGGCGAAACTGAAATTGTTGATCTACATAATTGGTTCTTAGAAAAAGGTGAACTGCAAGTAAAAACAATCACTGGTGAGTGGATTGATGCTGGCACCTTTGACTCACTACTGAGAGCCAATAACTTCATTGCTAATAAAATTAATCATCAATAAAAAAATCGAACCTTTTGAAGATTCGATTCCCCAACTGCTAATTTACAACTTTGATTGATAATTTGCTCATTGGTACTGATTGTCATACCATCAGATAACATTGATATATCCTTATTATTATTAAATTACAATTAAATTAATAATGAATGATACCATAAAAATAAACATCTGTCAATACATAAATATACATTATATTAGCCACTTTTAATCTATTCTTGATCAGTAAATACTACCAATCGCTGAGAGTAACTTTCAACCTCCTTATTCCATGCTCCTTCGCAGGTAATCAGATTAAGATGCGCCCGACCATCAGTTGAGGTAAAAACGTCTAGCCTATTAGCCGCTGCATCAAATCTCTGACTTTCGCGAACGATAAAAGTAATAATTCTTCCCTCGTTATCTTGCACGAAAATTTTATCGCCTGGTTGGAGTTTATATAAATCAGTAAATACTGCTGTGGCGCCATTCAGCCAATCTACGTGTCCGGCCATGACTGCGCTTCCTACTTCTCCGGGCCGTGGTCCTGATTCATACCAACCAACATTAGTCTTCTGCTTGGGAACGTCCATGTCACCCTTGGTTGTTAAAGCTACGTTTTCAATAGCCGCATCAACACCAATACTTGGTATTTTGATTTGCACTGGAGCTCCAATATCTTGTTGATTTGATGAATAATTATTTAATAAATCCACTCCCTTAACCGTACCGTTGTCAGTAGCTACGAACAAGTTGTAAGTATAAATACTACCACCAAATAAAACACCAAGCACCATCAAGAAAATCAACGGTGTTGGTAACTTGTAAATACTATTTAATTTTAATTTTGCTTTGAACATTATACCTACTTGATAAAAGAATAGTCGCGCGAATCTCGCCCGACTATTCTCCATAAATGTTTATGATAATAAATTACTCGCTTTGTTTTTTTTGCCTAACATAAAGAAAAAACAAAACTACAAAAATTCCCGCGATACCAGCAAACCATAGTATTGAATTTTCTGCTGGCGCACTACCGGTATTGGGGAGTCCAGGAACGACAGCTGCCACGACAACGGTCGCCACAGCAAAATCTCTCGCTGTTAAACCATTAGCTTCGCCACTGGCTACAGCTGTATTAGTTGTTGTTTTATTCAGGCTAGTACGACAAGTATAAGTCCATGTTTCTGTAGTATCCAATTTTGCATCATTGTCCGTGTCACCAGAAACATACTTTGTTGGGGCACGTTTGTCATCAGTCAAAATAACGTTATTTAAAGCCACTGTTCCAGGATTAGTAATCTTTTCTGTATAAGTAACTGTTCCACCAGCTAATACAGTTGGTGTACTGGGAACTTTTGTGACATGAATTAACGGTGGCACTATTGGTGCGCCAACAACAACTGTGGCACTAGCAATATCGGTCGCGCTTAGACCATTGGCCCAACCAGTAGCTACCACTGTATTAGTATGAGTCTTTGTTAGTGTTGTTGAGCAACGATATTCCCATGTTTCGCTGACATCAAGCTTACTATCAGCATTGCCATCACCACTATTTAAAACTATGGGGCTACAGGTGTCTCCCACCATTGTTATGTCTGTCACTGGTACTGTACCAATATTTCGAAGTGTATAGGTGTACATAACTAAACCCGGACCGAGCGGTAGTGATAGGGGGCTAGGAACCTTCAATACCGCAATTAGCGGTGGTGCGGCTGGACCAAAAAAAGTTCCGCCTGATCCACCCGATGACGGCGCAGTATCATTATTGGTAATAATACAAAATTTATTAGTCCCAACAGCTAAAATTACCTGTCCATTAACATCACAATCTCCAGAAAATGATTGGACATAATCAGTATTAACGGTTTCAGTTACGGTATATGTTGCTGGTGCTGCAAAAGTGTTGGTCACACCAGAAATAACCGCAACGCCATTAACGAATAGTGGAAAATTCGCAATTGTTTTTGTTCTACCATTATCGTTAACTACCACCTTAACAACATTGATCGTCCCCGTAAGTGCTGCGATGTCATCGTTGGTAATTGTACAGGATTTATCATTACCGGCAACTAAAGTAATATTTCCACCGGCGTCACAATCGCCACTAAAACTTGAAGTGTAAGATGCATTGACGTCTTCACTTACTTTATAGGTACCAGCGGCGAGTGAATAAGAAGTTCCTGGCGTCACAGTACCAACTGCTGGGCTGCCAGCAACATCAACGCCGGCGAGTTTAACGTGTAAATTAAAAAGTGCCGCAGTTGCTACACCGCCATTATTATTTATCACTTGCTTGATGATATGAAGAGTAGCCAAGGACGAAGCACAAGAGGGCGCAGTAATAGTGTCAGTATCTGTTGTGACTGTTCCACCAAATGCCAGAGCTCTACCACTCCAGATAGTATTAGCACCGATAGTAATACCAGCATCACTAATAATCGTTCCTGCAAAGGTTGTGTTAGCTGCTAGGGTCGCAGCTTCAGTTGGTGTCCAAAAAACATCACAGGCCGATGCACCGGTCAAAGTAATAATAGAACCCGCGGTAGAAGTAAGCGCGCCAACAGATCTGAAGATATAAGTACCATTACCATTAAGCGTCAGTGGTCCGCCAACATTCATGGCGCCAACGCTACAATAAACGCCGGGCGTATACACGCCAGCTGGTCCATGTGTTATATCGGTTGAGAGATTGATAGCGCCTGGTGCAAAGTCAAATGTACATGGTTGCAAAGCCAAATCTGCTAAAGCGATTCCCTGATCAGCTCCAGCCGAGGCATAAGGAGCGCCGGAACCATAGTTAATATGGGCACCACCGGGAACAACCGCTGGTCCAGTAGTAAACCCAACACCGCCACTAATCGTTGTACCGATGACTGTGTTCGTATAAGTACTGGCTAAAACGCCATATGTTGCTGCCATTCCTAAAGTTGGCGTCGTTGCGGAAAATACTGGAATTGGTCCAAAACCCATAAACAGCAACGCTAAAAGCAGTCCCATTGCCAAGGATTTGTTAAAATTTCTCATAAATTTGAAAATAATGATTATTAGGTCCTTTTTTTGATCATACTCTCTTATTAACAAATATGCAACTTTTAGGCGATAATTTGATGTTTTTGTTTAAACTAATAACAAAAATATTCTTCATATTTTAAAGAGCAAAACACTGATCCTGAATTTTACTTAATGACAAAAAAAATGACAAAAAAATTGAATACACAATAAAGAGCAGATTTTTCAGTAACTTTTTAATTGTTCAGAAAACCCCGTGCGAGAATTCCTCCTATGACTACCACTTATTTGACTAAACTACTTTACTATAGTAAAGTGGAAATATGCCCAAAAAAATAAATCAAATTATCGGAAAAAATGCTGGATCTGTGAGTATTATTCTTGCTGGTATACATGGTAATGAAAAATGTGGTGTTCAAGCACTTAGAAGTGTTATGCTCAATCGGGAGATAGAAAACGGGCGTATTTTTTTTGGTTGTGGTAATCCGCTGGCTATCAAAACCAATAAACGCTTTGTGGAATCTGATTTGAACAGAATATTTAAAAATGATCAGCAACTCTCCGTAAAAGAAAGAACAAGCTACGAATACCAACGCGCTCAATTTCTCAAAAAATATTTAAAACAAGCTGATGTGCTTTTGGATATCCACGCAAGCACCATTCCGACGCCCAAGCCTTTTGTTATTTGCGAAAGAAATGCTAAAAAAATCGTACCCTATTTACCAATTGATCTGGTAGTATTTGGTTTTGACAAGATAGAACCAGGAGGAACAGATTATTATATGAACAATATAGGCAAAATAGGAATTTGTTTAGAGGCTGGTTATCTTAGTGACCCGCAATCAATAAAACTAGCGGAGGAAAGTATTGTGGCCTTTCTTAAAACCCAAAAACACATCAATGGTAAAGTGGTATCGCGCCGACAAGCATATATACAAATGTATAAAAAATACTACGCTCGGACGAATAGCTTCACGCTAACAAAATCTTTTAACAACTTTGATATAGTAGAAAAGGGTCAAGTTATTGGTATTGATGGTCAGATAAAAATAAAAGCCAATAAAAAAAGTCTGATACTTTTTGCTCATAATTGCCAACGCATTGGTGCTGAAGCTTTTCTTCTCGGGGAACGAAAAAAAGCCTTATCCGGTTGATTGGCCAGATAAGGCTTTTATACATTAGGTACCAATAATATCTAGCACCATTTTTAATTGGCGAAGAATTTCTTTATCTTCTTTTCGGGCCATTGGTCGCACCTCTATACACAAACTATTGCCATAACGTTTCAGTCGAAAATACCACCAAATGCTTCGTAAATACAGAGGAATATCAATATGAGAAACCTTAGCAAATGGCACCAGGTGCGAGCCTTGAACAACGTCATGTTGAATAAGCGAACAACAATAGTCACCGAGTGAGGAAAATGCCAGTGGCCCACCATAACGATCTGATCGATACTTAGCAGCCGAATCGCGAATATATCTTTTCCAGACTTGATCTTGGGGATAATCTTGCAAAAATATATCAAGACAACTGCTAAGCTTGTTTAAAATATTTATGGCGTTGTTCGGTGAAACTGAAATAGTAAACTGAACCGACGCTATCCGCGCTAATGGCGCCAAGGCAGTGCGTCCATCGAGCTCCAACCAAATCGCATCTCGCTCGTCTGGTATCAAGGATCCCTGACGATGCACTACCTGCCATCCGTTACCTACCAAATGTGCAAACATCTGCTGTGACGTATGAACAGAAATAGGATCGTTGTTTTCATCCAGGAACTGTGTTTCCACCTCAACACCAATAGTATCCAGCATCTGTGATGTGATGCTATCATTAAAATAACTAATGATTCTTTTCATGACTGATCTCCTTTTTTTAAAAGAACTTCGTTTGTTGTTTTATTTTTGGGTAAATAATAACCCCCTCCAATTACAGAGGGGGCCAGTTTGATATAAAATATAAATTACATTAAAACAATCCTCTCCGTAATTAGTGAGAGTTGTCGTGATGAAGCCTGCTAATAATTGTTCGGTAGCCACCGCCCTTACCATTCAACCACTTAGCAACACGGGCAATGGTGGTTGAGCTCAATCCTGTCTCTTTTTCAATTAAACAATAAGGTATTTTGTTCGTCAGCATTTCTGCTGCTTTTAGACGATTAGCAAACTCTCTAATTTCTTTCTCCGTCATCAAATCACGCAAAAACAATCTAGCCTCACCATCGGTTTTCACGGTTAGAATTGCTTGGATTAATCTTCTATTTTCCTTATCTTTCCAGTCCATACTACTACTTTATCAAAGTAAAGTATTGTCGTCAAGTAAGCACGAAATGTTTACTCGATCTATTTATATGATAAATAAAAAATTTATTGGAGGCCACGAGCGGATTCGAACCGCTGAATAGAGGTTTTGCAGACCTCTGCCTTACCACTTGGCTACGTGGCCATAACATGATTTTAGTATCAGCTATTATGGTCTTGCTAAAATATTATTACCCACTTGGCGGAGCCTGTCCCGCAAACGAATGAAATGAGTTGAGCGGGATGGCCATGAATAAAACTTGAATACAATATAATAACTACTTAGATTAATAAACTGATACACCTGGCGGAGCCTGTCCCGCAAACGAATGAAATGAGTTGAGCGGGATGGCCATAACATGATTTTAGTATCAGCTATTATGGTCTTGCTAAAATATTATTACCTACTTGGCGGAGCCTGTCCCGCAAACGAATGAAATGAGTTGAGCGGGATGGGCATGAATAAAACTAATTACTACAGCGATTTTAGCAGAATATATCCTAATAATCAAGGGTTAACGCCGAAATAATAAAATAAGTTTAATTATCAATATTAACATTAACTGTAAAATAACATTACAAACTAACAAGCTAATTGCTAAAAATAAATACGGTGTAACAAAAGGAGCATTAACGAATAAACCGATTAGCAACAAAGGCCAAAAGTTTTTTAGATCCTGCCAAGATAGCCCAATCATGGCACCACTATTGATCATTAAAATTAAAAATAACCAAGTCTGCCATTGTAAAAAATTGAACTGATAAAATAATCCAACTGGCATTGCTAACACCTGCCAAATATCTTGCGGCACAGCTAGAACAAAATAATTCTGCAAAAGATAATAATTGATGGCGTACAAGAAAAACAAGCCACCAAAAATTGGTGCTATTGATATTAATAACTGACCAATCAGTGGTAAGCGCGAAGATAAATGAGAAACGTGTGGTTGCCGTGAAAAAACTTTAAACTCCACGATCTTAGCTCCTGTTAAAATACAAAGGATAGCATGCGATAGCTCGTGAATAAACGCTCCCAAAAAATACAACCACTGAGTAATGCGAAAATTTAGCCAACAAACATTTAGCCAGTTACTTAAATAACCAACCAACGAAATGATAATAATAAGAAACCCTAAATTGCTGACATCAAGATAACTCATACTCATATTTTAACATTTATTATCTATTCATAACATAACAAAACCCCGCCTCTCGTGAACGGCGGGGTTGTCTATAGTATCTTTAAAAATATATTTCCATCTTAGTTTGCTTCCTACCGAATTTGATGGCCATTTCATAGTCCTTCATCCAAACATCAGCATGTTGCTGATATCTTTTATTCATGCGATCGTGCACTTGAAAAATTTTATCGCCGAATAAATCTGGAAAACGAACTAAGGTGCCAAACGGTAAATAGCGGTAGTTGGTCGCGATAATGTCTTCAGCATTACGCTGACAAACATCAAGGCCAGAAGCTGTAATGCATGGTGAGTTATCAGTCTGCGCTATTTGACTTGTATACGCTGTCACTGTTATTTTAACGGACTGGCGTGGTGCGCGCTCTTTGATATCTGGTAACCTGATAGAATAATTCCAATCTGGATCATCAATGACATTCTTAATAATGTATTGATCGCCAGATAATATTACTTTAATCCTTTGCTCAGCTAAAACTACTTGCGGAAAAATCAACTGTATTACGGTGATGACAAGAACCACGTAAAATACTGCCTCTTGGGCTAATTCTATAACTTTTCTTTTTAGACTTCGCAATTCTTTGCTTAACATAACATCGAATTAGAATAAAAAAGAATCTCATACTATCTGAGATTCGATGTTATACCTTACCAAATTTTTACTTTTTTGTCAATAGTATTATACACACTCTATCAACAAGCTAATTGTATCTAATATTAGGTAAATTTCACTCCATATTTCATTAAATTAATAAAATAACCGTTTTGATTTTTGGTTACCTCTACATGCTCTTTCCTTAATAAAGTTGCCTGCAACATCTGGGTATGCTCTTGGCAACTTGTAGAAATACGGCCTTTTTGGTTAATAATTCTTTGCCACGGCACTCGAGAGTCAACCGGCAATAAATGTAATGCCCAACCAACCTGCCTAGCAGATCTAGGACTACCCAGCAAAGCAGCTATTTGACCATAGGTCGCTACCCTACCTCTTGGTACCTGAGAAACTTGCTGATACACTCGTTGATAAAAATTATTGATCATTTAGACAAAGCTAATTAAAATACTGGCACTCATTGCTAAAATAACACCTCCGTATTGATACCAGCGTAAACGCTCACGATTAATTGATACAGCTAGTAATACAGCGATCACTGGATAGCTTTGGGTAATAATAATAGTAACTGATAAAGAGTTGTCTTTAACCGCATAAACATAAAATAGCCAAGCTGCTATATCAAGAATGGCCATGGGTATAACTAATGACTTTGCCTGCCATCCTAGTTGCCACATTTTTGCAAACTGACTATGGGTAACTAAATAAGCTAAACTAATAATTGAAAAAATAAACCACGGCAGCCAAATACTCAGTAACGGGGATATTTCTTTAGCGCCATAAGCAGTAACAAAATTTACTATGCCCAAAAATACGCCTGTGAGTAAAGCTAGCCAAGCGCCTTTTTCCAATCTCTCTTTTTTAAAAAACTCATAACGAAAAATATAATTAGCTATCTTTTGCCAAAAATTTAAATCACCATCTTCCCGATAAGATATTAAACCCACGCCGACCATCAAAGCCAACACCATAAATACCTGATACATATCTAGTGTTTCCTGAAAAAAAACAATGCCAAATAAAATTGTGATGGGCAATTCTATGGTTAAAATTATTTCCACAACGGAAAATTTACCAATTGCTAAAGCCTGAAAATGAAAATAAGCTGAGAAATAGGTAACTACACCGGCAATTATCAAAATTAGATATTCGGATAAACTTAAGTGCAATAAATCGCCAACAACAAAGGGTAATAACAAAATTGAAGAAAAAACACCAATCCAAGCAATGGTCATAATACTACCTAGACGTCGTACTGTTTTCTGAATTAAAAAATCACCAACACCCCAACAGAGCATGGCACCAAAAACAAATATAATACTTAACCAATTTATCATATGCCTATTATATCATAAGCGTTGACTTACTATTAAAAATAGTGTATGATCTACTATCAACAAATTGTAAAACAAATTGAGGTGTACTTTGCCAAAGTCAAAACTTGCCACATACTGGCACTGCTTCTTATCGTTTCTTTTTATCGTTAAAATAGATACCGAAAAAAAAGAAATAATAAGTAATTTTATCAAAAAAGAACACGCGAAGCGTGGGTATAACATTGAAGCGGTGTTTAGCTATCTATTACCAGCTAAATACCACTCTTGTTCCTGCAATAATGATGTTGTTTTGGTTGTTGATGTGATCAAAAAAGCCAATTACGAAACGATTGGTAAAACTATTGGCCAGGAAAAGGTCTGCATGAACTGCCTAGGTCATCAATTTAAGGAGCAAAAAGAAATAGATGAAGACGACTAATCATAATGATTAGTCGTCTTTTATTTTAAATAACAAAAACATTCACCCGGGTCTGATCCGCCACCCGCTGCGCAAGCGCTAGCCTGGCGAGAAGGCGGAGCGGATTAAGTCTTGATGAATTAAACTTCAAACTATTAGTATTCATAAATAAAAATACACTTGGGCCGAATCAAGCTCTGCTTGACGAGGTTAAGTGTATTTTTAAAAGGAATCCCGCTGTTATAAATGATTAAACAAAAACATTCGCTTGATCTGAATCAAAGATACTTTGATGAAGAAAAGTGAATGTTTTAAAAGGAATCCCGCCGCTGACGGTCAGGTTCAATTCCCCTATTTAAAAACAGAATTACACTTGGTTGACCCTGAGATAAGTCGAAGGGGCAAAAAGTGTAATTCTGAAAAGGAGTAGACGCTCTGAGTTAAGTGGAATCCCGCCAAAGGCGAGATGAAACGGCGAAGAGCGACTACGACGCTGGAGCGGGTAGGGGGAATTATCGCTCCCGCCTGCGGCGGGATTGTCCAGGGCAGCGCTTCGACTGCCACGGGCAGTCATATCGACGTCCCGCTTAGCGCGGGACTTCTGCCCGTTCGATTCCCCATATGATCTTATAATAAACAAAAAACAACATTGCTATAACAATCTTGTCTCAAAAAATAATCTGGAGCGGGTAGGGGGAATCGAACCCCCGTCCTCAGCTTGGAAAGCTGTAATAATAACCATTATACGATACCCGCCCGTAATAAATGATAATTTAATAATTTCTAACTGAGCACACTTGATCGATCCGCCACCCGCTGCGCAAGCGCTAGCGTGGCGAGAAGGCGGAGAGATAAGTGTGCGAGGAAAAGGAATCCCGCTTCTCGCGAGAGGCGGGATGACGTGGTGCCGAGGGGCAGAATTGAACTGCCGACACGTAGATTTTCAGTCTACTGCTCTACCACTGAGCTACCTCGGCACGTCGTTCGCGAACGACGTGCCGAGGCAATCGTCATTCACGATTTATAAAAACGTGCAAACCTTTTTCTATTTTTAAAGTATTGTAGCGGTAAGCCACCACGAGTGACTTGATGAAATAAGTCGCGAGCAACAAACAAATTTAACTAATTAATAATTTTATACTTGGACTCTGAGTGAAACGAGGAGTTAAGTATAAAATTATCAACGAGTCCCGCCACTGGCGGGACGAAATGGTCGGGGCGAGAGGACTCGAACCTCCGACCTTCTGCTCCCAAAGCAGACGCGCTAGCCAACTGCGCTACGCCCCGTTATTTACTGTATTCAATCAACCATAATACTTAAACTCTTATGTAAACTCAACACAAAATGTGCTACTTCTTCTTGTATTGTAAAAACTTCAAACAATTATAGCCTCGTCCAAAGGACGATCAGCCTCTGGCTGAAACTGCGCTACGCCCCGTTGTTAAATTTAATAATTTAACTAATCAATAATTTTATACTTGGGCTCTGAGCGAAACGAAGAGTTAAGTATAAAATTATCAACGAGGAATTGGTTGAATGGTGGAGTGGACCGAGCTAGACTCGATACACGGAACTATGAGACCAATTCCGAAGTGGTGGGCGTACCAGGAATCGAACCTGGGACCTCAACATTATCAGTGTTGCGCTCTAACCAGCTGAGCTATACGCCCTTAAATAATTCATTTTTCAAAATACTCTTTCTTAAAATATTAACTGTTACATTTTAACAAAAAAAGCTGGTTCTCACCAGCCATAGATTTCCGCTTAACAACTTAAAAGTGATAGAAATGAACAAGCTCGACTTAGTTAGTCATCAGTAAACTGACAACAGTAATCTCCTAGAAAGGAGGTGATCCATCCACAGCTTCCGCTACGGATGCCTTGTTACGACTTCGTCCCTATTATCGATCCTACCTTATTCCGTGACTGGCACAGCTTTCGGGTATTACCGACTCTCTTGACGTGACGGGCGGTGTGTACAAAGCCCGAGAACGTATTCACCGCGACGTGGCTGATTCGCGGTTACTAGCGATTCCGGCTTCATGAGGTCGAATTGCAGACCTCAATCCGAACTGGGACCGGCTTTGATGGGATTAGCTTCATCTTGCGATTTTGCAACCCATTGTACCGGCCATTGTAGCACGTGTGTAGCCCAGGGCGTAAGAGCCATGCTGATTTGACGTCATCCCCGCCTTCCTCCTCGTTGACCGAGGCAGTTCCCTATGAACATACAACATAGGGTAGGGGTTGCGCTCGTTAGAGGACTTAACCCTACATCTCACGACACGAGCTGACGACAACCATGCAGCACCTGTCTTCGAGCTCCATTGCTGGCACTTTCACCTTTCGGCGAAATTCTCGAGATGTCAAGCCCTGGTAAGGTTCCCCGCTTATCATCGAATTGAACCACATGCTCCACCGCTTGTGCGGGCTCCCGTCAATTCCTTTGAGTTTTAGTCTTGCGACCGTACTCCCCAGGCGGAATGCTTAACGCGTTAGCTTAGGTTGACACCACTGAGAGGGTCGATACTCCCAATGATCAGCATTCATAGTTTAGGGCGTGGACTACTGGGGTATCTAATCCCATTCGCTACCCACGCTTTCGTCCAGTAAGCGTCAGGAACGTACCAGCTAGCTGCCTTCGCATTTGGTGTTCTAGTCGATATCAACGCATTTTACTACTCCACCGACTATTCCGCTAGCCTCTTCCGTCCTCTAGTTAGAAAGTATTTCCGGCGAACTCCAAGTTAAGCCTGAAGGTTTGACTGGAAACTTTTCTAACCGCCTGTAGACGCTTTACGCCCAGTAAATCCGGACAACGCTTGGGGCCCTCGTATTACCGCCGCTGCTGGCACGAGGTTAGCGGCCCCTTATTCCTATAGTACCGTCACAAATTCGTCCTATAGAAAAGCAGTTTACACCCCGAGGGGCGTCTTCCTGCACGCGGCGTCGCTCCTTCACCCTTTCGGGCATTGAGGAATATTCTTGACTGCAGCCTCCCGTAGGAGTCTGGGCAGTATCTCAGTCCCAGTGAGGCGGGTCGTGCTCTCACACCCGCTATCCGTCGTCGCCTTGGTGAGCTTTTACCTCACCAACAAGCTGATGGAACCTAGGCCCATCCCTAAGCGCCTGAACTTTATTTCACTGACCTGCGTCAATGAAACTTATTGGGAATTAGCCTCGCTTTCGCAAAGTTATGCCCATCTTAGGGGTAGGTTACCAAGGTGTTACTCTCCCGTTTGCCACTCTCAATACCTTGCGGTACTGAGCGTTCGACTTGCATGCCTTAGACACGCCGCCAGCGTTCGTCCTGAGCCAGGATCAAACTCTAATTATGAATAGTTTTTAGGTGAACTATCAAAACCGCGTAAAACGAAAAAAAATATAAGAATTGACTTGATTCAATTTCTATCACTTATTAAGTTGTCAAACGGCGTTTTCTGACTACAAAAGACAGAAATGTTTGGGCTTTATTCGTAATTATCGATAATAGTTAAGGCCAAATATTTCCGTACTTTAATAAATTATTAATTTTCGCCTAATTTAGGGAAGTTTTTGTTAATTAATAATTAGTTAAATCCAAGGTACTAATAGCGTAGTAATAATATAGGTTAAGGGTGGGATTGTCAAGGGGTATAAACTGTTAATTAGACGGGGTTGCTTAACTGCCAAAAACTGTAATAATGGCTTATAATTAAAGAAATCAAAAAAAGAGGTGTACCTTGAAAACAAAGCAAAAAAACAGTCGTCAGTGGCTATTACTCAGTCCCGGTCCAGGAACCTTCTATTTTCTACTAGCAGAAATAGCAGCGATAAAAATTGAATTTAATACCTTTGGGCAAATTCAATATTTATTAGACTTTCTGGCGAAAAATAAAACGACAGCGGTGGGTTTAATAATCAATCTAGAACCATTTATTCTCCCCGATCAAAATTGTCGTCAAATAATTAGTGTTCGTCAATTAAAAAGTATTTTGCGTCAAATAGTCAATCATCTTAGTGATGATCGCCAACAAAATGTTCCGGTAATTTTTTTAACACCAAAAGTTAATCTTGATCTATATCGTATCATCAAGCAAATAAAACTGTGGTGGGTGGAAAAAAAGTTAATGGTAACTAAAAGAAAGAAATTCTCTTTTTTACTATTAAACTATACCAACATAAAACTGATCAGGAGATTAAAAAACTTCTGTCGCTCCTGGGCTATTAACTATTGAGTAAATTTAACAAAAGAGAGGTTAATCACACCTCTCTTTATATTTATTACTACATTATAAATTTCTTATCGCGCCCTATTTTTTTCTCGCCACTCTTTAATTAATTGATGGTTACCCGATAATAACACGCTGGGAACCGAATATGTTTTTCGTGAATTTAATGGGAAATTTTCTGGTCGCGTATACTGTGGGTATTCTAAAACACCGGCCTTGCTATGTGACTCGTCAATAGTTGATTCAAGTTTGCCTAAAACACCGGGCATTAGTCTAGTTACTGCATCAATGATCACAGCCGCACCCAACTCACCGCCAGTCAATACATAATCGCCAATTGATACCGGCAAATCACAAAAGTTTTCTACTCGAGCATCCACCCCTTCATAGTGACCACAAATAAAAATCAACTGATCTTCCTTCGCTAACTTCTTTACTAATTCTTGATTTAATCTTTCACCAGCTGGTGTCAGTAATATTGTTTTACTTCTTTTCTTCTTCCGAATCTTTTGCCAACATAACCAAATTGGTTCTATTTGCAAAACCATCCCAACGCCACCGCCATAAGGAACGTCATCAACCTGACGATGTTTATTTTTGGTATAGTCACGCAAATCATGATTGTAAATATTGATCAGCTTTTTCTTTTGTGCTCGCTGCAAAATAGAGTCTTGATAATAACTGTCTAACAGCCGGGGAAAGGCCGAGATAATGTGAAAATCTTTTTTTATCATATACCTAAATTACTACTAATATTTAAAAAAAACAACCCCTCGATAAACGAGGGATTATTTTTTTATCAAACTAAATTTTATTTATAATTTGAAATCATCTACAGCACTAGTATCTACGTCAGCGACTTCTGAACGATGGCTCTGGCGTGATCCTTCTGGTTCGACAATCTTTAAATTAACACGAGCATTATTTCTGGCACCAATAACTCTTAATAGAGTTCGGATGGCACGAGCGGTTTGGCCTTGACGACCAATGACCTGACCCATATCTTTAGGATCAACTTTGAGCGTTAATAGTACGCCCATTTCGTCGATGTTTCTTTCTACATTGACAGCTTCTTGGTTGTCAACGAGAGTTTTGACGATCATCTCTAGTAGTTCTTTGTCTGACATTTTATTAATCTTAATGTTAATTAAACTACCACTACTTCCTCTAAAGACCTAATTTTAAAAGAAATTGCAGTATTGTTTTAAATGATAGCACAAATAATGCTAATTGTCAATAAATTTAAGTTGCTTGTTCTTCTTTTTCTTCACTAGGCGTTACTTCTGGTTCGCTTGGTTTGGCTGCGGCTTCAGTAGCTGCTTGCGCTACTGCCTGGGCCGACTTGATCTTTTCTTGTTCTGCTTCCTTCTTTTTGGAAATTTTTACTTTTCTTTTTTCTGAAAGTTTAACTGATTTTTTTGGCTTTCCTTTAACTAAACCATTTCTGAGTAGTAAATTAAAGACTGTATTGGTCGCTTGAGCGCCAACAGAAAGCCAATATTTAACACGCTCGATTTTAATATCCAGTTTTTTACTACGCGGATCATAATTACCGAGCATTTCTAAATAATCACCCCAAGGATCTTTGCGCTTATCCAGCACAATAATACGATAATAGGGCTGTTTCTTTTTTCCTGTGCGAGAAAATCTAATTGATAACATAATATGAATTATTACTATTTCTTAATCCGACCAAATGCTTTTAGGCGGGAGAGCATTGCTTGCAGCTGGTTGTAAGTTTAAATTAATCACTCTTTTTTGTCAAGAATGACGTTTTCTTCACTTTTTTGAATAAAAAAGCGTCTATCATTATGACAGACGCTTGTAATTCACATGTCACCTTCTTTCTTAAAAACAAAACTGTTGATGAAATATCTTTTGTACCGCACGACAACCACCTAGACAGTTGTGATTATCACAAATTAAACAGGTGGCTATCTTTTCTCGGAAAGTAGCAAACTTTTCATTTTGCCAAATGTTACGCAAGACATCTTGTCGAATATTACCCATAACTTCATCAAAAGTTGTCGGGCAACCGGTGATATCGCCGTTGGCTAAAATGGTAACTAAGTTTTTTCCGGCCTGACAACCGGTCCATGGCTGATCTTGGCGCATCAAATGTTGATAGCCGAAACAATCGTCAGGAACGATTTCCATCTGTTGCCCACAAACTCTTTGCCATGCCTCAATCTTATCAGCTAATAATTTAATATTATCCATACCAATAAAATTATCCATTGACATACGACCAGCTGGCAAACCAATTTGCACAGACCAAATACCTACCTCGAGTTCTCGCATTAAATCAAATAGCTGATCTAATTCATACCAATTACTTTTAGTAACAGTAGTGATTACATTGTAAATTATTCCTCTCTCCTGTTGTAAAATTGCTCTGACTTTAGTAAAAGAACCTGCTCGTCTATTACTATCATGAGTTGCCTCGATACCATCCAGACTTAAGGACAATATTAAATTGCTCGAGTCAGAAATTTTATTTAGCAACTGACAAAGATTAATACCCAACCAACCATTCGTTATTAATCTAACCATAGAAAACTTCTGCAACGCTACTGATAATAAATATTGCCAATCTGGGCGGGTAGTAAACTCACCGCCGGAAATTATTAATTTGCTAACACCGAACCCTATCAACTGATCAAACAATGATAATGATTCTTCGGTGTTAAGTTCTGGGCCGCGAGCATTTTTTTGCTGCGGCCCGGATGATAAACCACAATGCTGACATTGTATATTGCACATCATGGTGCTCTCCCAACTAGCAAACTTCGGGTTCGGCTGTTTCATACATCTAGCTCGCGGATTTGCTTAATGATTTGATCAATATCAGTTTTTAGTGCGGCAATCCTATTCAACTCTGACTGTAGTCGGTCCAACTTGAAAGCTAACTGAACAGCCAAATCCTGATGCAACTCTACCTGACTCTTTTTGGGTTCTTTATTTACTCTCCGCTCCGTTGAGGAAGATTTTTGACATCCGCCCGATCCGAATCGACTGCCACCACCAGTAATACTATTGGTGGAGAATTCTAAAACCATTTTTGGCAACAATGGTTTAAACCAAGAAAAAATAAAAGCACTCATGACAAACTCCTTTTATTAAATTGTTAAAGAAATAAAAAATACCTCTTTGTGGGAGGTAGGATTGATCTCAACTTTATCTTATTTTAATTCAAAGCAAACCTATCTCTCACAGTAGGGGTGAAGTAGGTAAAGAAATAATTTCTTGTTGCTAAGAATTTAATATTCATATAATTCTATTATGTTTATAATGTAACTCTTGCCAAATATTTTGTCAAGAATAATAAAAGAGAGCTTTTTGTGCTCTCTATTGTCTAACTGAATTATTTTCTTTGTAGATCTCTTACTGACAGTAAGGGTAGGTATTTGATATGTTGTTCGGATATTAAATAGTTTCTCCAAAAAATACCAGGATTAATAACTATAACAATTAAATCCCAAAGAAAAAACAAAATAACCCCGGTAACGCTTTCGAAAAGATCAATAATGACAAACGCGGTGATCAGACAACCGATTGCAAAATAAACAAAATAATGATCGATTAATCCAATAAA
>PFPO01000049.1 GCA_002793075.1 Candidatus Komeilibacteria bacterium CG_4_10_14_0_2_um_filter_37_10 | reverse complement strand
GCGGAGCAAGCCAATCGCCGCTAAATTTTGCTGCATCACGTTAATGCAATAGTGGTTATCTTCAACCATCATCACGATCTTACCGAGCAGGCTATGGGCCTTTTTAAAACTGATTAAAGCTTTTTCCCTGTGGATAGTCATAAAATATTTTTTGGCTAATGATAGAGATTATATATCTTCATACCCCTACCCCAGGTGTGGGTATAAACATTAAGTAATATTTATGGCTAACAATAGTGAAAAGATCCTTATTAATTTTAAAAAAGCCAACTCTTTGTTGAGTAAAATTATTTCTATGAAAGAGGATGGCAAGTATTGCATTGATATTATGCAGCAGAATTTGGCGGTAATTGGTTTGTTAAGGTCTGCGCATTCTATGTTAATGGAAGATCATTTACATGGTTGCTTTGCCAATGCTATAGCCACCAAAGACAGTAAGATAAAAAATAAAATGACGGAAGAAATTCTTAAAGTTACCTCTTTAGCCAGTAAATAAAAAGAGCCATCCTAACATATTATTAATTAATACTTGTTAAAATATACATGTACCGGAAATACAACAACAAAAGAATAATTGCCCTAGCGACTTTGTTAGTCTTGTTTAGTGGGAGTATATTTTTTTGTCACCTAGCTGTCTTGCCCGGCATTGCTTTAGCAGCCCAAGCGCTACCTGAACCCGCCAACGATGTAGTTACGACAAATAACAGTATGGATAATTGCCAAGAATCAAATCAGACACACGATAGTATTCCAGCGCCAGTACCGGTTACTCGGCAGCAGCAAAATAATAACAATCTATTACCGTGTTGTTATCAAAAAAATGAACCAAGTCAAACCAATCCCCAAGAATTAAGAGTTGGCGAAAGAGTAGTTGTTATGTTTTTATCGACAGTTACCGAGAAAGATCAATTTTTTAAACCAATTTCGTTGTTATCAATTAATGATCCACCGTTATTAATTATTGACCATTTAGAGACGATCGCGAAACGCGAATGAGTATATTAAGAGCCAATAGCCCATTGCTTTTTGGTATTTTTGTTAGATAACAGTTTAATTATCTTTTAGTTAAATAAATAATCTTAATATGACTCATAAATTACAAAAAATAATCTTACCAATTAAGGGCATGCATTGTCGTTCCTGTGAACTTTTGTTGGAGGAACAATTTTCGCATATCAAACACGTTACTAAAAGCGAGGTAACGCATCATAAAGGCGTGGCAGAAATATACTACACCCAGCAAAAGCCAGCAGCACAGGATTTAGAACAAGCAGTAGTTGCGGCTGGCTATCAAGTTGGCGTTGCTGAAAAACCACGTTTTTTTAGTCGTAACCCCAAGGATTATAAAGAATTATTTACCGCAGTAGTAATTGTTATTATTACTTATGGTTTTTTAAAATTATTTGGCTTAACTAACATTGGTTTTGCTACCAGCGGTAGTCCTTCAAGTCTTGGTACGGTAGTGCTGATTGGATTGGTAGCTGGTTTCTCTTCCTGTATGGCTTTGATTGGCGGTTTAGTACTTGGTCTTTCCGCTAAGCACGTGGAAAAGCATCCCGAAGCTACAACTAGTCAAAAATTTAGGCCGCATTTATTTTTTAATTTAGGCCGCATTAGCGGTTATGTTATTCTCGGTGGTTTACTGGGAGCCCTGGGATCAATTTTTCAGCTCTCGACAACGATAACAAGTTTTTTAACTTTTATTGTCAGTGCCTTAATGTTATTTGTCGGTCTGCAACTGATAGAAATTTTTCCGAAATTTAATTCTTGGAAATTGACGTTACCCAAGGGTATCGCTAAATTATTTGGTACTGATCGGCATCACGCCGAATACAATCATCGGAATTCCCTGATGGTTGGCGCGCTCACTTTTTTCTTGCCTTGTGGATTTACTCAAGCGATGCAAATATATGCCATCTCCACCGGTAGTTTTGTCCAGGGGGCGATGATTATGGGATTATTTGCCATAGGTACCGCACCAGGACTTCTTTCTATCGGTGGTATAACTTCGGCAGTGAAAGGATCTGCGGCGCGGAAATTTTTTAAGGTGGCTGGTGTAGTAGTAATTTTGTTTGCGCTATTCAATATATCTAATGGCCTGGCTTTAGTCGGCATTAGTTGGGGGGGTGACAAAAATTCCGCAGTAACAAATTCACAAGATCCCAATGTGATAATCCAAGATGGTGTACAGATAGTCAAAATGACTGAGAGCTACACAGGCTATTCACCAAACAATTTTACTATCAGAAAAGATATGCCAGTTAAGTGGATCATTAATGTTACGGAACCATATTCCTGTGCTGCTAGTATCAGCGCGCCGAAGTTGGGTATTAGAGAAAATTTAGTTGCCGGTGAAAATATTTTTGAATTTACTCCTCAAGAAGAAGGTAAAATTCCTTTCTCTTGTAGTATGGGTATGTATCGGGGGGCATTTAATGTAGTAAGTACAGACGGCCCTATTTCTGGAGCGAGCAATTCATCTACCAATAATAAAGCAGCCACCAAAGGATCGTCCTGCGGTCTTGGTGGTGGCGGTTGTGGTGGTTGCGGCGGTGGAGCTCGCCCACCGATTAACGCCAATAGTACCAAGCCGGATTATGGCAGTGTGAATAATAACGCAGTAGCTAATACACCAGCACAGATCATCAAAGCCGTTTATACTTTAAATAAGGATATCCAGCCAAACAATTTTTCTGTCACAGCTGGTATGCCAGTTAAATTCTTGATTGACGTTAAGGATGACGGTCAGGGGTGTATGAGCACGATTATGATACCGGGCTTATATAATAATCCCGAGTATTTACAGAGTGGTAACATCTTGGAACTTGATTTTACGCCCACCAAGAAAGGTCAATATTCCATAACTTGTGCCATGGGCGTTCCCCGAGGTGTAATCAACGTTGAATAAGTAACTAAATAAACATATGATTAATAAATTTATTATTCAAGGAATGACCTGCGAGGCTTGCGTTAAGCTCATCACGCTTAAATTAAATAAGTTAATGGGAGTCCAGGAAATAAAGATTTATTTAGCCAGTGGCCAAACAACCGTAACGGCGGAGCGTGAAATTGATCTGCTAGAAATAAAACAAATTTTAGGGGGAACTAATTATTTAGTAATTAAAGCATAAATATATGAAGACGTTACAGTTAAAAATTGGTGGCATGCACTGCTCGTCCTGCGAGCAGATCATTACGGCTGAACTTTTAGAATTGCCCAGCATAGGTAATATTAAAATTAACTTCCAAGAAGGTAGTGGTAGTCTAGGTATTGACGAATCCTTAGTTAATAATAGTCAAGTAATCGCAGCTATAAAAAAAGCTGGTTATGAAGCCACTGTAATTAATGAAACGACTGGTGTTGATCAGTCAACATCGTCAGAGGATGTAGTAGTTAAAGAAACTGCTGCAAGCGAGCCGTTGAAAATAAAATTAGAGACGACCACTGAAGCTAATGGACGGGTTAATTTATCTATCTCTGGTATGCATTGCTCCTCTTGCGCAGGATTAATAGAGCGAGCTTTAAAAAAAATGCCTAGCGTCCAGCAAGCTAATGTTAATTTTGCTGCCGAAAAAGCATTGGTAGTTTTCAATGAAGCAACTACCAAGGTCAGTGACTTGGTGCAAACCATCAAAAAAGCTGGTTATAGCGCGGAATTAGTGGATGTTAAAGATACTGAGCATGATAGTCGGAAACGGGAAACGGAAATACGTGGTTATCAAAAGAAGTTTTGGTGGAGTTTGGCTTTTAGTTTACCAATGCTTTATTTTATGTTGCTAGATTTCTTTCAGTGGTTACCAGGCGCTACATTATTGGCGCCTTATTTTGGCATTATTTCCTTCTTATTTACTATTCCCGTGCAGTTTATTATTGGCGCTGGATTTTATCGCGGTCTGTGGTCAGCACTGAAGATGAGAACGTTTAATATGGATTCCTTGATTGCCATTGGTACTTCCACGGCATTTTTTTACAGTACCGTTAATTATATTTTGTATGTTGTGCAGACCGGATCATTGATTGGATTGGGCGGTAAAATTCCCGAACTTTATTTTGAGACGGCGGCTTTCTTGATCACCTTCGTTGTTTTGGGTAAGTGGCTAGAGATTCGCACTAAAGGTAGAACTTCTGAAGCCATAAAAAAATTAATGGGCTTACAGGCAAAGACCGCGCGCGTGATACGAAATGGTATTGTTTCAGATATCCTTATTGATGAGGTTGTTCATGGTGATATTGTAGTTGTTCGGCCAGGAGAAAAAATTCCAGTGGATGGTAAAATAGTTAAGGGCTCATCAGCAGTAGACGAATCAATGTTGACTGGTGAGTCATTGCCAGTAGAAAAAAATATTGGTGACATGGTTGCTGCTGGTACCGTTAATAAGGTTGGTAGTTTTGAATTTACAGCAACGCGTGTAGGTAGCGAGACATCATTAGCACAAATCATTCGTCTAATTGAAGAGGCCCAGGGATCCAAAGCGCCAATTCAAGGCTTCGCTGATAAGATTTCAGCTTGGTTTGTACCAACCGTTATCGTAGTTGCTATTGTTACTTTTATTGTTTGGTACTTTTTTCTTGGCGCTAGTTTAGCTTTTGCCTTAATGGCCTTCACGGCTGTTATCGTGATTGCTTGTCCTTGTGCTCTTGGTTTGGCGACGCCAACATCCTTAATGGTGGGCACTGGCAAGGGAGCGGAATATGGTATTTTGATTAAGGGTGGTGAGCCACTAGAGGCAGCGTGTAAGATAAAGGCTGTTGTCTTTGATAAAACCGGTACGCTCACCAAAGGCAAACCAGAGGTAACCGAGGTACTTAATTTTGGTCAATCAGATCAAGATGAAATTGTCAGCGTCGCTGCTAGTTTAGAAAAATTATCCGAGCATCCATTAGCTGAGGCTATTTGTGCTTATGCCAAGGAAGAAAATATTGATCTAGAGGAAGTAGAAAATTTTAAAGCTATTCCCGGACATGGCGTAGAAGGTGATATCAGGGGGGTTAAATACTATATTGGTAATCGGCGTTTGATGGTTAGCGTTTTGGGATTATCGTTGGATAAAATCAATCGTAAATTAGAGAGACTAGAAGAGCAAGGAAAAACAGCAATGATTATCGCTAGTCGTGAAAGTATTATTGGTGCGGTAGCTGTTGCCGATACAGTTAAAAATACCTCGCGGGAAGCTGTGGCTAAGTTACAAAAATTAGGAATTGAAGTTTATATGATCACCGGCGACAACGAAAGAACTGCGCAGGCGATTGCTACTCAGGTGGGTATTACTAATGTCTTGGCGGAGGTTTTACCAGAAGATAAGGCTAAGGAAGTAAAGAAGATACAAGCAACTGGTAAAAAAGTTGCTATGGTTGGCGATGGCATTAATGATGCGCCGGCTTTAGCGCAAGCCGATTTGGGTATTGCTATGGGATCTGGTACTGATGTAGCGATGGAAACTGGCGGTGTAGTGATCATGAAAGACGATCTTAATGACGTAGTGACGGCGTTTGAGTTGTCTCGGGAAACCATGAGCAAGATAAAACAAAATATGTTCTTTGCTTTGTTTTATAATGTTATTGGCATACCAGTAGCAGCTCGAGTGTTTGTAGCTTTTGGATTAATTCTCAAACCAGAACTTGCTGGACTTACCATGGCCCTATCATCTATCTCAGTGGTATCTAATTCTCTGTTGTTGAAGTTATTCCGTCCGGGTAAACGTAACTACGTATCACTGATCGCGCCATTGGTTATGGTTTTGCTTTTTACGGGTATATTCTTGGAATTTGCTCGGTTTAGTTCTGGCATGGAGAATAAAGGTATGGCGCTCGCAGTTTCTTGGGAAACAGCATCGTCGTTGAATAATTTAATTGCTAAGGGACAAGCAAAAATGAACTTTGCCGAGGGCAATCCGAAGCTATTTCTGGCTGTTGAGAAATTACCTGACTCGCTTAAAGTAGCGGAAGGTACACTGACATTGGGTGATGATGAAATGATCATTGGCGCTAGCGAAGCTGCGATGATGAAAAAAGAAAAACTAATTCAAGGCGCTGGCGATTCTTTAGATAATTTTTTTGGATTAGCCAGGGTTAAAGTAGTTGGTATTATGGAAACAACAGGCACGGCTATTGATAATTATCATCTGGTTAATAGTAATACCTGGAACAAGTTGACCACTACGGCATTAAATAGATCAATTGCTGAAAAAGAAATTATTAAGAATTTTTACTTATTAACAAATACTAATATACCAGATCAATTAAAATCATCCATTGCCAGTTTTAGTCAGGTTCAGTTGGGTGGTAATTCGTATTGGCCTGTTTATATCGGATCGTTGGAAGCGCAGATGATGATTGATGCCAAATTAATTAGCAAGCCAGGCGATACGATTGATAATTTTTTTGGTCAGAGAGTAATTATTGCTGGCATTCTACCAGCGACGAATACGGTACTTGATCAATTTCATTTTGTGGATCAAGGTTTTTTTACACCGTTAAAATAATTGCCCTTTAGACATTATTAGAATATAAAAAAAACTGTCAGCGCGTTGCTGGCAGTTTTGTCTTGTTAGAGTTTTTTACGCATTTTTTGTAAACAGTAATTAGTAATGCGTGTTACTAATTTTTCTGGTGAGCAGAGCCAATAGTGCATACCGTGACCTTGAAGAATAGTCTGTTGGTGGTTGATTAAGAAATCTTCCAGACTCTTTTCTGTGATGACGATCGGTGCATATTGTCGGGGAATTTTCCGGGAATTTTCCAAGACCGTAAAAAGCTGACTTAATTTGTCGCGGACTTTTTCTGATTAATATTGCTCGCTCGAATATTTAACGGTAAAACGACTAAGGATAGTCCATAAGATATCTTTTCCTCAGTGGTACAACGGACATAGTTACAATCAGCACAGCAAATAGTTAGCCAGAATAAGTTATTATGGAGATTAATCACCAGTCCATAATCAAAAACTGCGAGAATATTATAACCACTTTCATAGCAATCGCTGGGTTCCGAGTCGATACGATAGTATAGCTGAGTGACAGAAGTCAGATCTTGGCCACGATAAACCAGATTTTGAGCCAGTTGATCGAAAACGCCCTCGATTAATCGCGTGATATTAAATTCCTGCTTAGCCTCAAAGTAACGCGTCGAGAGAACGGCTCGCATTGTTATTTCCATTTCCATGCTTTCCTCATTGGATTATTAAAGAATAATTAAGTTAATATTAGCAGGAATGATTTTTTTGTCAAATAAAGCCAGAGATGATCTTAACTCAGTATTCAATAATTTCATTATTTAGCAAATATCAGATATAATAATGATGAAAATAATTTATGTGGAAACGAGCTTCAGTGGTAGCGGTAGACATGGGCTATGGTCATTTGCGAGCCGCTTATCCCTTACGACATTTAAGTCCTGATGGTCAGATTATTTTGGCCAACAATTATCCCGGTATACCAGCGGCTGATTTGCAATTATGGAATGGTTCCAGCAAGTTTTATGAATATGTTTCCCGTTTGAATAATATTCCCCTGATCGGAACATATTTATTTGCCGCTTTTGATTATTTTCAAAAAATACCAAATTTTTATCCTCGTCGTGATTTATCAAAACCAACCCTACAATTAAAAACAGTGTATCGTTCTATTGCTCTGGGTTGGGGTAAACATTTAGTTGAGTATTTGAATAAACAGCAGTTGCCTTTAGTTACTACCTTTTTCACCGTTGCTTATATTGCCGAGGAAAATGGTTTTAATAACGAAATATATTTAGTGCTTTGTGATACTGACGTTAGTCGTGCCTGGGCTGCTTTGCAGCCGGGTAAAAGCAGAATCAAATATTTAGTGCCCTGTCATCGTGTGCAAGAACGCCTTTTGCTTTATGGTGTGAAAAAAGAAAATATTTATCTAACCGGTTTTCCTTTACCCAAAGAGATCATTGGTGGTGAAAAAATGGATCTCGTAAAACATGATCTCAGTATTCGTATTGCCAACCTAGATCCGCAGAAAAAATATCAAGCTAGAGACAAGAGTCGAGTTTATCAATTTTTACGACATTGCGGTCAGCGAGTAATCAGCCATCGGCCACTGACGATTGCTTTTGCGGTGGGGGGTGCTGGAGCGCAAAAGTATATGGCGTATAAAATTTTAACCAGCCTAAAAGCTGAGCTTTATGAAAAAAGACTAATTATTAATTTAATAGCTGGTAGCAGAAAAGATGTTTTTCAGTATTTTAATCGTATTATTCGTGAATTAAAGATGGAAAATTTAATAGATAATGGCATTAGAATAATTTATGCACCAGAGAAGACAAAATATTTTGAACTATTTACCAAGTCTTTAAGAGATACCGACGCGCTGTGGAGTAAGCCCAGTGAACTGAGCTTTTATTCCGCACTTGGTCTCCCGATAATTATGGCACAGTGCATTGGATCGCAGGAAAAATATAATCGTCGTTGGTTATTAGCTAAATCACGAGGCATTGATCAAGAACCAATCAGTTATGTTCATCAGTGGTTTATGGAATGGATTAATTCTGGTATTTTGGCGGAAGTTGCCGCCTCCGCTTATATTAATGGTCGGCAACTAGGTACCTATAATATTGAAAGGGTGGTTGCTAATCATCCGGTAATTACAGAAATAGAAAGTTGTCAAAAGAATAAAAAAAGATTGCTGGCTGAATAAGTAATCATTTAGCATATTAATAATAAGTTAGTTTTCCTTTTTTCTTTTTTTTAAAAACTTTGCTATACTTAAGAAGTTAATTCAAGTAATCATAAAATTTTATGGCCAAAGGCAATAACGCTCAAAAGAAGAACGTTAAGAAACCAAAAAAGAACAAGAAATAATTTTGGTTAACCCCGCACCATATGGTACGGGGTTTTTAATTGTACAGGAGATTATTAAGAAATCTGAGCTAGTTTTTTTTCTGCTTCAGTCAATTTTTTTCTTTCTTCCTCGATGATTTCCAATGGTGCGTTATTAATAAATTGTTCATTCGCTAGCTTTGCCCGTTGCGAACTAATGTTGTTTTGTAGTTGATTGATGTTAGATCGGTGGATTTGTTCAGCCTCATCACGATCAATGGCAATTTTGATTAGATTATTACTTAGTGGTAGTGTTAACCAATTATCTAGTGCCTGTTGCACAATATTAACTCTGCCTAATTGGCTGATAATTTGCAAAGAAGTAGTGTCTAATTGCTCTGCTAAGTATAGGTCAATAATTTTGACTTGGTCAATTTTATTTTCTGCTTTAGCTGATCGAATTTTATTGATTATTTCTTGTAGTTGTTGAAAGCTCTGATCAATTTTTGTTAGTGCCGAAACAACTGGCCATTTTTCAACCATAATTAATTCGGAACTCATTTTTTGCCACAATACTTCAGTAACAAAAGGCGCGAATGGATGCCATAATTTTAGCAGAGTTTGTAAAATATAAAGCAAGATATCTTCTTTGTTTTTTTCTATTTTACTAATTTCTAAATACCAATCAGCAAATTTTGACCAGGTAAATTCGTAGAGCTTTTCAATAGCTAAAGAAAAGCGATAACTATTAAGATCGTCGCTAACTGCGGTGATTAACAAATTTAATTCATTAATAATCCAATGATCGGCCGCAGTTTTTGGTTTTGGTTGTTGCTTAATAATATTTATTGATTTTGTATTGTTAAAAATGTAGCGGGAAATATTCCATAGCTTATTGATAAAATTACGATAGCCTTCAATTTTTTCATCGTAAAGCCTAGTGTCATTGCCTGGCGTAGCGCCTACTAATATAGCTAAACGTAAGGCGTCAGCGCCATATTTTTCAATCATGACAATAGGATCTACGCCGTTACCCAACGACTTACTCATCTTCCGACCTTGTTTGTCGCGAATTAATCCATGTAAATAAACTGTTTGAAATGGTATGTCATTAATCAGATAAGTAGTCATCAGAATCATACGGGCTACCCAAAAGAATAAAATATCATAGCCTGTTTCCATAACATTAAGAGGATGATATTTTTGCAAATCAGGACTATTTTTTAGCCACTCTTGCCAACTACCATGATATTCACCGTTCATTAAAGTAGAAAAACTCCAAAGAGCTGAGGAAAACCAAGTATCTAGCGTATCTGGATCTTGTTCAAAAAAATGACTATGACACCCAGAACACGGCTGAAGAATGTCTAACTGAAAAGGTTGAGAATTGGATAGCAGGTTAATTTTTGTTCTGATATCTACAGGGTCAATGTTTTTTATTTTTCGTATCAGCGAACGAAAGGCACCGCCATGACCGACAATAACCACGTTTTTATCTTTGTGTTGGGCATAATGTTGAGAAAAAGATTCCCACATTCTTTCTTCCATTTCTTGATAATTTTCCTGATTGGCTGATTTATCAGCATATTCATAGAAGTTGGGAAATTTTGTTTTTACTTCCGCAGAAGTCATGCCCTGAGCATTGCCAGTATTACGTTCACGAAAGTTTTCCTCAAGAATAATTTTTGCTCCTGTTACCCGGGCAATAACTTGTGCTGTTTGTTGAGCGCGTAAGTAATGAGAGGTAATAATAAGGTCAATTTTTTGTTTTTTTAGTTCTTGTGCACATTCCTCCGCTTGCATTATTCCTTGTTCATTTAAAGGCATATCAATATCGTTATCTTGGTAATACAGTCTATTCTCTTTGTTCATATCGGTTTCGCCATGACGAACAAGAAACCACTTGCTCCGAGGCTCATTATCTGCAGAAATTTTGCCACATTGTAAACAATACCAAATGGGGATACGGTGACCCCACCAGATTTGACGAGAAATACACCAGTCGTGTAGGTTTGTCATCCAATGCAGATAAACTTTGGTAAAATTTTCCGGTATAATCACAATTTTTTTATTAGGGTCATCAGCCAACCCTTTCTCCACCACTGCTAACGATAGTTCTTTTAAAGATTTTTTGAGTTTTGGTATTTTTTTATTGACATCCACAAACCATTGTTCGGAAGGCAGTGGCTCAATCGCGGTGCCACAACGATAACAAACAGACAAATTATTTTCATAATTTTCAATTTTTATTAACTGTCCGGCTTGTTCAATTGCTAGAAGGAATTTTTTGCGAGCCTCAGTAACTAATAGATCAGCATACGCCCCAGCTTCTTTAGTCATATTACCGCGCTCGTCAATAATTTTAACAATCGCTAAATCGTATTTCTGAGCCCAGTCATAGTCAATAGTACTATGTGCTGGCGTGACACCTATAGCACCGGTACCAAATTCCGGATCAACCGATTCATCGGCAAAGCATTTGACTGATAGCTCTATATCACCAAGAGAAAATTTTAATGTTTGGCCGATTAGGTGCTGGTACCGCTGATCGTGCGGATTAACCGCCAGTCCCGTATCACCGATTTTGGTTTCTGGACGAGTTGTAGCTATTACCACCGGGCCGTATTGTAAGTAATATAAGTGTGTTTTTTGTATCTTATACTCCACTTCATCGTCAGCAAGTGTTGATTGGCAGCGCGGGCACCAATTCACAATACGATAACCACGACAGATTAAACCATCGTCGTACATTTTTTTAAAGGCAGTAGTTACCACCCGCGATAAACCATCGTCTAGCGTATAGCGTTCACGACTCCAATCTAAAGAAGATCCCATGGCTCGCAACTGTTTATGAATAGTGTTTTGCGAATTGGCTACGTAGTTACGAACTCGTGCTAAGAAAGCGTTACGTCTCAGCTGTTCCTTGGTTAGATTTTCTTCCTGAGCAATTTTTTTCTCTACCACATTTTGGGTGGCAATAGCGGCGTGATCAGTTCCTGGTAGCCACAATGTTTTCTCGCCCAGTAAGCGATGATAACGAATTAGTACATCTTGGTAGGCTAACATCGAAGCGTGTCCCAGGTGTAGTATGCCGGTAGCATTTGGCGGCGGCAAGACAATCGAGAAGGGTTTCTTGGCCCAAGTTAGATTATCGGGATTGAAAAAACCGGACTCTTCCCATTGTTGATAGATCGATTGTTCGTAGTCACCAGCTGAATAATTTTTTGGCATTTCCATAGTATTATAATGATAACTTATAATTGGTATTTAATTAAGTTGTCTAAATAAAAAAAGTCCTTATTTATAAGGACCTCAAGTGAGGCGGTACCACCTTAATTCCTAGCCAAAGACATGGATAGGCGCTTAATTTTCAGCTATAACGGTGCCAACCGCTGGCTTTACACAGTCCGTCAGACGAACCTTCTTCCAGACACTGGCTGGGCGACATGACTCCCAGCTCATTAACGTGTAAGAGTATTATATAGATGAATTATCAGGATGGCAAATGGTTAGCTTTTTTAAGGAGATGCTTTATTGTTTCCAGCGTTGTGTTGGCTAGTGACATCAGGACTCGGAATATTAATATTAAAACAGTCAGCCAAAAGAGCCCCAGAGCTAATCCCGCCAAAACATCACTAAGCCAGTGGACATTAAGATAAATTCTACTAAAACCAATTAGTAAGATTAACAAAACATTAACACCAATGAATAAGTTTTTTATTATTTTATTGTTAAAATCGTTATGAAAAATATAAATTACCAAAGAAAAGAAAAGCAGAGCCATGGTAGCGTGGCCACTAGGAAAGCTGTAGGAAGAAATTGTCAATAAACCATTAATCGGTCTAGCCCTTTGAACGATAAGCTTGGTGAGTATTTCTAGTACTAGACCACCAGCCATACCAAAGAGTAAAAGTAACGAGTAGTAAATCCTTTTTCTATACAGTAGGGATAGCAGTAAGCCTGCGGCGAGAATGATCATAACGGTGGGACTACTAATGTTAGTAATGAAAATCATTATTTTATTTAATGTCGGTTGCCAAAGATGAATAACGTTTTGATTAATCCAAACGTCCCAATGAGTAACTAATTCTTGATCAATGACATCCTCGATCAATTTTGCAAAAAGATAAAGAGAACCAATGCTAGTCAGTAGGGCGTATAGGTGATAGCGATAAAAAATACTTTTTTTACGGTTGATATATTTATAAAGATAGATCAATACAGCACTGATAAGTGTGGCCAAAAATATATAGCGACCAAGATGCGGTGCCAGGACTTCATAACTTGCACCAAATAGATAGCCGATCATTACGAAAACGATTGACCAACTAAGTCCACCAACGATATTGTAGATTAGAAATTTAATTAAGGGTATTTTACTAGCACCGGCCACAAAAGGAGCAAAAGCTCTAGTCAGAGAATTGAAACGGCCAATAATTAAAGCTTGACCAAGATTTTGATTAACTAAGGGCTGAATTTTTTTAAACCGCTCTTCTTTGAGGAAAAAATATTTACCAAATTTAGTAATAAAGGCGTAACCATATTTTTTGCCTATTAGATAGCCAAAATAGTCGCCCGCAATAGCGCCGAATGCGGAAATAAAGATCACATCACCAATTTCTAAAATTTTTAATTTCACTAATAATCCACCCAGAATGACTATTAACTGTCCGGGTATCAGCAGGCCAAAGAGTGGTGCTGTTTCCAGTAGAGCGGCAAAGAGAATAACTAAGTACCCCCAATGACTTAAGAGGGGAGCTGGTAAATTAATTATTTCATTGATTAAAGACATGGATTTATTGCTATTAAAACTAATTGATATTATATACTAATTAGATAAAAGACGCAGTAAAGAATAATAATCTTAACTTTTACCCTCACTGTTGCTATAATAACATCATGAAAAAATTAATTGTTTATTATTCTTTGTCCGGCAATGTTCAAGCAATGGCTGAGGCGATGGCCGATGCTATTGGCGCTGATATTTTAGTTTTGAAACCTCAGGAGGAAATAAAGGCTACTGGTTTGATGAAATATTTTTGGGGTGGTAGACAAGTGGTGATGGGAGTGAAGCCAGAGCTTCGAGACTGGCTGATAGATCCCCGCGATTATGATTTTATTATTATTGGCACACCTGTTTGGGCCTATACTTTCGCCCCACCGCTCAGTACATTTTTTTCGCTTGTTAAATTACAAAATAAGAAGGTGGCAGTATTTTGTTGTCATGGCGGTGGCAAAAGAAATACCCTAGATAAAATGAAGGAGCAGCTGAAAGACAATATCATTGTTGGTAAAATTGATTTTTTGGAACCCCAAAAGCATGATTTGATAGCAGAGAAGAAAAGAGCAGCACAGTGGGCGACGATGTTAGTAAATAAATTATCGGAATAATAAAAAAACTCCTGGTTCAGGAGTTTTTAAATAGTAGGAGAATAAATAGAAACTAAGCAGCAATTTTTTTACTAGCTACCTTGGTAGCTAGTAAGTTGTTTTTGAACTTAGATATTTGCTGAATCAAAATAGTATTAGCTGCCAAAATAATAATAAAGATTAAAATTAAAGAGTTACCTCCCAAAAATATACCACCCATAATAGCGACGATAGCAGCGCCTAACGTGGTGACAATATTATCCATGGCCACACCCATGATAGCATCACCAATTCTTCCCTTGGGATGAACCGTGAAATTGTGCACTACCATCATTTCGCCAAAACAGCCAATGAGACCGGCGGCGATACCAGTTAAGACAAAAGGAAGGCCAGTAATTTCAGAAAATACTTCCATTGAGGTAACCATACTTTCAGCAGTAAAGAGAATAGCTATACCAGCCAAACCCAGGTCCAGCCAGATGCGAAAGTTAGATCGGGTGGCGTAATATCTTTCTTCTTCGGCTATTTCTTTTACTGGTGATTCGGCTTTTTCGCCGCGACGATAAATATAGAGGATGGCGATACATAAGATAAAGAGAATAATACCAATCGGTCTAATCAATTGATACAGGTCGCCCTGGATCATCTCTGGTCTATTACTAACACTACCAAAAAGTACCATGCTCAGGGCCACAGCTGCTGTCAGAACAGTAAGGACCGTCAAAATATCAATGGCCCGACCAAGTTCTCGGGGGCTTGGTTTCACAGAATGTTTCTTGACGGGTGTTAAATTGCCACCAAACGGCAAGCCGGGAAACATAGCAATGATCTGATTTTTTTATCGGCAACATTTTGACGATAAACACACCAAGTGGCATGAATTATATTATAAATATTAGAGCCAAAAGTAGTGGAGGCAGCGATAATAGCCAGGTTAATGGCGCGTAAATAATCATGATCACGAAGCTGTAAACTTAGGAAAGCCGCGACAATACCCAGTACCATATCAGGAAAGGCAGTGCCAAAGGCTTGGAGAAAGCCCCCAGCCAACTTTGTTCGGTCTTTTAAGACATCAGTCGTCTCTTCAATAATATGTGTGGTATTTTGGAAGACAAAACCAATACCAATAACAAATACTATAATGATGGCCCCGAGCTTGACCAAAGAATTGTACTCTTGCTCGATGATTTGATCGGTAAAAAAGAATTTAAGTGCACAAGACAGTAGAATAAAGATTACTATTTTTTTTAATTGGTTCTTTTTGTTCATGAGATATAATTAATAACTACTATATTATATCTTAAGGTAGTTAAAAGATAAACCTGTATTAGTCCAGCACATATTGGAAATAAAGTTATTTTTAATTAAATAATCCACAGGTGATTCTAGATTAAGACTCCAATGTGGTCTTTTAGTATTGTACCATAGTAAATAGTCTATTAATCTTGAGTTAAATACATTTAGGTCGATCAGTAGAAATTCACTCTGATCAACAAACTCTTCTTGAATTGTTCGGTTAAACCTTTCTATGTGTCCGTTACGATATGATCGGTCAGGATAGTTATAGTAATGAGTAATATTTCGTTCCTGCAAATACTTTCTAAAATAAAGATGGAACTCACTACCATTGTCTGTTTGCACTGATTTAATCTTAAAGGGCATCACTTCTTCTAGCTTTTTGAAGAAGTCTCGAGCGTTGGCACCACCTGCTCGATTGTAAGTATAGGCAAAGGCTGGGCGACCAAAGGTATCCACTGCTGTAATAATATATCTTTTTAGACCAGAGACAAACCTAACAACAGTATCTATCTCTATTAAATCACCTGGGCTATTAACCACTAATTCCTTTGGTTTTCTTAGTTTCTTTTGTTTCTTAATGATTTTAATTGTTCCATTATGATAGACCCTCTGTCGATGATGATAAATCTTCTTTTCCTTAATTATTCTACCTATCTTGGACTCTGAATAGATGGGTAGGTTATTTAAACAACAGAATGGGTCGAGAAACTTCTTGATCTTAGCCTTACCCATATTAGGACATACTGCTAATCTTAATCGTTTCATCTCGCCGAGAATATCTAGGTTAACTTCTCGTTTGTTGGTTGTTTTTCTGACCTGACTGCCAGGATTAAGGCTTGCTAACTGACAACCAGAATCTCTATATACTTTACGCCATTTGTAGAGAATGGACTGTTTGGCCCCAAAGGCAGATATAGTTGCCCTAAGACCACAGTTCTGCCAGAAAAGGATAATTTTAAGTCGTTGTTTAGCTTCTTTAGTAATCATATGAATTTGCTTATGAGCATATTCATATAATCTACCAAATCCAGAGCAATTATAATACTTAATCCCTATTTGCATACATTTGGATCTCTTAATGATTCCAATATGTAAGTGAACTTATGCAAACCCATCTTCAGTTGAAAACAACATGGGTAGCACGAGCTGATAAAACGAGCGAGTTTTATTAAATATGGAATATGTATTACAATAGTAAGTAGTTATGACGGAAATCATTCATTTTGTTACAAGCATTGTTACCGATATTATTAATAGTTGGCATTATTTCGGCGTGTTGTTTTTGATGACTTTAGAGTCCGCTAATATTCCCATTCCATCGGAAGTAATATTGCCCTATGCTGGTTTCTTAGCTAGTCACGGGCAAATGAACTATCATCTAGCCGCGATAGTTGGTGCCTTTGGCTGTGTTATTGGCGGTATCATTTCTTATTATCTTGGCTATATATTAGGTCGACCATTTCTCATGAAGCATGGTAAGTGGCTATTAATATCTAATCGTGATATTGAGTTGGTAGATCATTTATTAGAAAAACACGGTAATGCAATTTATTTTGTCTCACGGATGTTACCAGTTGTGCGTACTTATATATCTATTGTTGTGGGTATTTCCCGTGGTCATTTTTGGAAGTTTACTATCTCTGGATTTATTGGCTCATTAATTTGGTGCTATATTTTGGTTTTTTTAGGAGTGGTTTTGGGAAATAATTGGAATCAACTCGGGCCCTGGTGGGATAAATTCAACGTCGGGATAATAGTTTTGATTATTATTGGTATTGCTTGGCATATCAGCAGAGTTTTTCGAAAAAAGTAGAGTTTATTTGTTGATACTATTAGAAAAGCAGCTAAAAGGGCTGTTTTTTATTAATTTATTTGAAAATATTTGACAAATTTAAGTTTTCTTGCTAAGCTACTACGTTGTGTATTATATACACTAACGTTAATTGACAACTTACAATAACAAATCATAGGAGCTCAAATGTACATCTTTTTTTCTTTAGGGCTGGCAGGCTTTCTTTACCTAATGGCCGCATTTATTTTTGGACACGATCACGATGGTGATGATCATTCATTTGATCAAGATCACGATCACGATGGTGATGATCATTCCGGTAACGAAGCAACGGTATCGATTTTTTCCGGTAAAGTTATTGCTACTTTTATCATGGTTTTTGGCGGTGCCGGCGGCACTTTCAGATTTTATGATTATAGCTATCCAGTATGCGCTCTTGGGGGTGTTGGTTCCGGAATTCTTGTTGGTTTGATTATGTGGGGCTTGCTAGTATTAATTTATAAGCAACAAGCTTCCAGTAATATTAAAACATCAACAGCTATTGGCCGTACGGCTATAGTTACAATTGGAATAGATACTAATGCACCCGGTGAAGTCGGTGTAGATATGGACAATGGTTATATGAATTATATTGCCAGGTCCATTAATAATAAGCCAATTGCCAAAGGCTCTGAGGTTAAAATAGTATCAACCTCTGGTTCGTCAGTTTTTGTTCAATAAATAATATTTCACTCATCAAAAAAAGGATCTGTTTATGAACGCTATATCAGGTGCTCTTGCTAATTGGATTGTTCCGGTTTTAATACTTTTAATTGTTGTGGCTTTTTTAGCCACACTCCGTGTCATAGCTTCAAGGTACAAGAAAATTCCACCAGATTTTGCTGGTATTTTCTATGGTCGTAGCTATCCATATAAGGGTGCTGATGGTCAAATACAGCATCGCGGTTTCAAAGTATTATTATCCGGTGGGAAAGTACTGATTCCCTTCGTAGAAAGCTACAAAGAATTTCCTACTTCGGTATTTCAGATAAATATTGAAGAGAACGCTATCCCCAACAAGGATAACGTTAAGATGACTATTCGTGGCGTTGCCACCTGTAAAATCTCTACTGCCGAAGAAGATCTGATCAATGCTGCTTCCAATTTTCTCAATAAATCAGCAGCAGAAGTCGCAGCTGTTGTTAAAAATATCATGATGGGACATCTCCGTTCTATTGTCGGTAATTCTTCTATTGATGAATTATTGCGTAAACGTGATGAATTCAACAAAAAAACGGTAGCGGAATCATCGGAAGAATTAAAACGGTTGGGTATTCAGATTCTTACTTTGGTTGTTCAAGATGTTAAGGACGACGAGGGTTACATCGATGCCCTGGGTAAACAGGCGGTTGCCGAAGCTAAGAGAGACGCTGAGATCAAAGTAGCGGAAGCTACTCGTGATCAGCAGATTAAAGTAAGTGATGCCCAGAAGGAAGCTTCTATTGTTCAGTCGCAAAACGCTGCTATGATAGCGGAAGCTGACGCCAATAAAGAGATCAAAAAAGCTCAATACAAAGTCCAATCCGATACTGAAAGAGCAAAGGCAGAAAATGCTTTTGGTATCGCTAGCGCTGAGCAGGAAAAAACACTCCGCGTTAAACAAGCTGAACGTGATGCTGCAGAAAAAGAAGCACAGATACATGTTCAGGAGAAAGAGGCGATTCGTATGGAAAAGCAGCTGGGTGCAACTGTTATTAAAGAAGCCGAAGCTGAAAAACAACGAGTATCAATTGTTGCCGAAGGTGAGAAAGCCAAGAGAACGATTGAAGCCGAAGGCGCAGCGCAAGCTCTAAAAATCGACGCGTTAGCTAAGCGCGAATCAGAAATAAACATCGGTGAAGGTGAAGCCTCGCGCAAGCTAGCTACCCTAACCGCTCAAGCCGCAGGTGAGAAAGCTAAATTATTAGCTGAAGCCGAAGGTGAGAAAGCTAGACTTCTTGCCGCAGCCGAGGGTAAAAAAGCCGACGCTGAAGCAACTCAGAAATTAGCCGAGGCATTGAAAGCGCTGGACGATAAGTCGCAGTTAATGATGATACTGGATCGCGCCCCGCATTTATTTGAAACCGGTGGTGATGCCATAGCTAAAATAATGAAAGAAGCACTATCGGCTATCGCAGCTCCTCTGGGTAATATTGACTCCCTCAATATCGTCGATGTTGGCGGTAATGGTAAGGGAGTTGATCAATTAACCAATTTAGTTCCCGGGATGTTGTTGAAATTTATCACCGTGGCAAAATCCATGGGTCTTGATTTTTCAACATTGTTAAGCAAAATCGGATTGGATGCAGAAGCTACCAGTAAATTAATTGGTAAGACATCTGTGCCCGACGATCAACCAGCGGAGAAGTCATGAGTGAGATTCAAAGTGAGCTGAAAGATCAAAAAGATCAGATAGTATTTCCTTTGGATTTAACAGCTTCACCGCGAGCCATTTGCATTCATTGTAGTGATCCGCGTTTTCAAAAAGCCTTTCAAATGTTTATTGAAGGTTCTTGTGAACAGGGTTGCCTCGGTTATGCACCCGGTGAATATGTTACTATAGTAATCCCTGGTTCCATTGCTTCGTTATCCGAAGTTACAGCTTTGCCCAAGCATTTCAAGATCACGAAAGAGCAAATTGAGTATCTCCTGGAAAGATTTAATACCATTGAAACATTGGTATTGATCAACCATGAGGATTGCTCTGGCTATCGCGCGATTAAGAAAAAAGCCAGTGGCATTTTACAATCACTGATAGAAGTGCTCACTAAGTCACAATTGATGGATTTACAACAAGTAGCCAAAACATTGTTGAATCTAAACTCCATTAAAAAGAAAATCCGTTTATTCATGGCAAAAAAAGAAAACGGACATGTGATTTTTGAAGAGTATCAAGTTAATTAATCATCTAACAAGAAGGTTGTCCATAATGGATAACCTTCTTTTTTAATTGCTCAGGAAACCCCGCACGAGAATTCCTTCTAAGGCTGCCAAGCAGC
>PFPO01000048.1 GCA_002793075.1 Candidatus Komeilibacteria bacterium CG_4_10_14_0_2_um_filter_37_10 | reverse complement strand
CTTTCCCAAGAGCGCCTCAACTACCTCCACCTCAAATTTCATGAATACGAAGAGCAACTCCAAGGAGAGCAGACAGGGACACCTACGACAAACTCTTTGCGAGAGCTAAATGTGCTGATTCATCAGATCGAACAGAACATTGGTGCACTTAACTCAGGAGTCTTCACACAGTATCTAATCTTTCTTTTGAAGGAGACCGTTACCACTCCAATGGATAGCGCTGACCACATGGCAAAAACCCTCGAGCTGCGCCACGGAGACCTCATGCTTGGCTACTGCACGGTCGGAAAAAGCCTCTTTCATTGTTACAAAGACAATGATCTCGATTTAATAAAAAATAGAGTCGTTCGAGATCAAGTCGTTATTAGTTCAGAGGTCATTTGTGCCTTTCCCCAAAAAGATGATGAACAAGAATTTATGAGGGCAAACTGTGAGCGCTTTTATGAGTGGTGTAGAGATAATCGGGTCGAAGACTACGGTTATGATTATCAGTTGCCCATCCACCGCCCAGGTAACATTCCACTTGGGAGAATTGAACAAGACTATAGTTACCAAGAAATAAGCGAGATCTTTCGCGACTATCAGCAAATGTCTCTTTTTGAGATGAGATAAAGCTTCATCTCCCCTGCCCACCTATTGACGGCCCTCTATAAGTTTTTCACAATGGCGCCTTCCTACGTGAGCTTTGGGTATAATGAGGCAATATGTTAAAAAAGACTTTAAAAACAGCTATTTATGCGCTTATTTTGGTTTGCTCGGCCAGTAGCTTCGGCGCCTCAAATGATATTATTTGCAACGGTCCGAACCTAAGTGCCGTGCTCTATAGCTATAAAGGCAACACAAAGCTGATCTTTAAAAAAGGCAATGGCCTGCCCATAAGCGCCGTCTGCCGCAAAATTGAAACCGGTGAACACGAATGCCGCGAGGACCTTACTGGCGAAAACCTATTCTTCAAATTTAATGAAAGTACGCGTGAAGCTCGTATTGATATTGGGCAAATAAGAATT
>PFPO01000047.1 GCA_002793075.1 Candidatus Komeilibacteria bacterium CG_4_10_14_0_2_um_filter_37_10 | reverse complement strand
GTACCTAAAACATAATTCAACACCGGGAGTTGCCAACTCCCGGTGTTGAATCTAAATAAACTCTCCTACTGAATTTCTTAAACAATTTAAAAAACAACCACCTTATTATTCAGTGGTTGCTTTGATTAAATGAGCATATTTTTGTTCTAATTGTTGAACCAAATCCTCTCTTTGATAAAGTTCTTGAAAGAGCCAATGAGCAAAGATGTAATAACGTTCCGTAAACCTTGTGGCCAGCGTATCCAGAACGGCTACACAGATCATTTGATCAATAAAGCCGTTACTAGCTTCTTTCTTACCGGCTGGTAAACTGTCCAGTGGTATTTTATAAACCCTACCTCGTATTTCTAACTCAATGCCCTGATAACCAAACGGTGCTGGCATTTCCTATTCTCCTTTTGTTAAAGTAATTTAAACTTAGCACTATCGTAATTAATCGTCAATTTGAAATTTACCAAGAAAATAACTCGTAATGAATATGCGATCTGGGCACACCGACTTCTTTGAACTGAGCTAATAAACTGATAATCATGGGCTTGGGGCCGCAAAGATAAATTTCGCGTTCGGCCCAATCAAACACTTCTTTTCTAATCGTGACAAAATCTAGTCTTGGTTGTGATAGTGATCCTTCTTCTTGTGTAAAATGATAGAAACAATGCAAATGTCCTCCTCGCTCAATCTGTTTTAGCTCTTCACCAAAAATTAAGTCTTCTTCCTTCTTATTAGTATAAAACAAAATTATTTCTCCTCCATTATTAATAATCTCCGGTAACATGGCACGAATGGGCGTGATACCAATGCCGCCGGCAATCATTAAATACTGTTTTTTCTTTTGCTGTGGTACAAAGGTTCCATGGGCACCGTCAATTAAAACCGGTGTGCCAACTGGCAAGTTTTTTATTTGTTTACTAAAATCACCACTGGCCTTAATAGTTAGTCGTAAATTATCAGTACCCGGCTCTTGAGAAATAGAGAAGGGGTGCGCTTGTTGCCAAAACTTTGCTGCTAAAAATCGAGCAATGACAAATTGACCACCGCTATATTTGAAATTAACAAGCTGTTTACCACTGAGATAAATAGAATACACATTATGATTTTCGGCAACAACTTTGGTTATGCGAAACTGGTGGCAATAATAATTAATGACAATTAAAACAAAACGATAGTATAAATAATTCAAACCAACAAAAATATACAACGCCCACCAATAAATGACCATCACGCCTTGACGTAAATCACCGCCCCATTCTAGCTGATGACCAAAAGCTAAAATAATCGCTAGATAAGTTAAGAGATGCAAATAATACCAGCTCTCATAACGCCAGCGAAAATAAACAATGCTTATGGATATAATAATAGTAAGCAAGAACAGTAACCAACTAACAATGGCTCCCGACAGCTCTTCCCAATTATTCACAAAATCCATTATCTGCTGCCACCAACCCAAATGAGACAGCTGTCCATAACTGATCAATAAAAAAATAAAATGCAAAGTGATCATGACAAAACTCAAAACACCAAAATAATGATGTTGTCTGGCTAAGCGGTCGTGACCAAAATATGGCTCCAGCCATTTAATACGGCCAATCTGTAATAATTGTGTTAAAACAAAAAAGACCGCCAACAAGCCAGTCAAGCGCGCCCAGACCAATAAATTACTGGCCAATCCTTGATTTAATAAATCGCTATTATTGTTCCACCAAAGTAGAACAATAAAAAATAAGTTAAGCAACCAAATAATACTAAACATTTTTTTCTGATATCTCATAGTAGTATATCCGATAATTCTAATAGTTATATTTGCCAAAATTACTTTTCTTTTTTCAGATACAGGTTAATAATATCTTCTGTAGTACCTTTTTTCAATGCCAGATCTATCCACTGGTCATAAGGAATATAATTTTTGGGTATTTTTAACGACTGCTCTGTGTGTTCTTGACCTTGTGCTACAATATCAAAGATTTTTGGTTCATCCGGAATTTTCCACCAACTGTTACTCTGTAAAAAAAGATCAGTGCTTATCGGAAATTTTTGTTGAAATGAACTAAAATAATTCATATAATATTCTGTCGGTAACTGTATTTTACCATATTCATTTTCCACATTACTTATCCAAAGTGTGTGACCAGCATAAAGTTCATGCAATGCCTCACAAAAAGCATCATATTTATCAGCCCAACTAACCAACATTGATTCTAACGAGGTCTTTGACAAAACATCTAACAAGAGTAATTTGTAATCATATTTTCCTAAATAACTGGGGTAACGAATGCTTAAGCATTCGATAGCATCTCTTTCTAATTGTTCAACTTGCTTTAACTCAGTGTCTTTCATTTTTGCTTTATTACCCGCCTGGATATCGCCAAATAAAATTTCTGCATCATCATGAACTAAGGCAATAGCAATGGCCTTGTCTGAGTCCAATGTTTTTTTTAATATGATCTGTGCTGTCGGAATCAATTCCTCTACAATCCAAGCCACGCGTCGGGAATGGGTCCATAAATTCGTTCGGTACCACATAGTATGATACAGACTATAGCGTTTAACACCTCTTAAATCTACTTCCCGCTGAGGAATAAACTAAGTTCTTTAAGTAATTCTAATGTGGTCATATTTTTCTTTAAAAAATCTATTACTCCTATATTACTAACTAATCAACATCGCATCACCAAAACTATAGAAACGATAGTTAAGCGCTATCGCTTGCTGATAAGTATTTCTTAGCCACTCAACTCCATTCACGTCATACTTGTCTTGCCCAAAAGCGGCCACTAACATCAAGAGGGTTGACTTGGGCAAATGAAAATTGGTAATCAATCCATTAACCAATAAAAAATGATAGCCAGGATAAATAAAAATATTGGTCCAGCCTGATAGCTGCTGATTTTTGGCTACCGTTTCCATAACTCGCACCGCGGTCGTACCAACGGCTATAATTCTATGACCTTCATTTCTGGCTTGTTGAATCTTGTTCCAAGCTTCATTAGTTACTTGATAGTATTCGCTGTGCATTTGGTGTTGCTCAATATTTTCAACTTTCACTGGCGCAAAGGTACCCAAACCAACATGCAAAGTAACGTGCACAATCTCAACTCCTTGCTGGGCTAGGGTATCTAATAACTCTTTAGTAAAGTGCAATCCAGCCGTTGGTGCTGCTACTGATCCACTATGATCAGCATAAATAGTTTGATATTGTTCTTTAATTTTCTGACTATCAACCGCCTTAATATATGGTGGCAATGGTGTCTGACCAAGGAGGTTAATCAAATGTCGTAATTCCTCTCCTCTTTTATTGAACTGCACTAACCACGTTTGATCAACTTGCTCTTGCAGTACGGCTTGTAACTTATACTCAAATTCTACCACCAAACCAGCTTTGATTCGCGAATGACCGACTAAGCACTCCCACAGACCATTGCCTTTATCTTGCAATAAAAATATTTCTATTTGGCCACCAGTAATCTGTCGTTGCCCCAAAAGCCGAGCCGGAAAAACTTTCGTGTCGTTAATGACCAAAAGATCGCCGCGCGATAAATGGTGAGTTAAGTCATAAAAATGCTCATCCCGCACCAGGTCTTTCGTCACTGCCAATAACCGTGAATGGTCGCGCTGCTCCATCGGGTGTTGAGCAATTAGCTCCTTGGGTAGTTGATAATCAAAATCAGATAATTTCATATTTTTCTTTAAGGGTTCGTCTACTCTTACTCTCTTGTAAAGAATAGAGGCAACCGCAATAATCTTGACGATAAAAATTTGCTTCCTTACTTAAAACTACGGCCTTTTTAAAACCATCTTGCTTTTTCCAATCAGCTGGCAAATATTTGATCTGCCACTCTTTGCTAGCTTGCTCCCCAATGCCATTTAATACTACTGCGTTTTTATGAGGACTGATAGACATGGTGGTGGTAAAAATATCATAATTATGTTGCTGGGCATACTCCGCTGTTTTGCTTAAGCGTAATTGGAAACAGAGACTACACCTACCGCCACCTTCATGATCGTCTTCGTGCCCGTTAATTATTTGTTGCCAACTAGCAACATCATAATCGCTCTCTACTATTTTGATATTGATTTTTTGCGCCCAATTAACAACTTCTGCTTTTCTTTTTTGATACTCCTGATCGGGCTGAATATTGGGGTTGTAAAAAAAGATGGTTAAATCATAATGCTCAACTAATTGCTGTACGACAAAAATGGCGCAAGGAGCACAACAGGTGTGTAATAACATTTTTTCTTGATTTTTGACCATATTAAGATTTGCCCCTATAATAAACTAATTGTGCATAATTGTAAATAATTAGCCGATTAATTAACTATAATTAAAAAAATGACTAAAAAAATCACTCTAATTACCTTTTTATTTATTGGCATCCTTGGTTTAACTGGTTGTACTAATAATAAAGTAGCTGACAAGCCCATTGTTAATAATCCGGCACCGGTTGGGCAACAAGATATTAACAACAATAACGTCACCCAACCAAACAATAATGCTGCTCCTGATACTGTCGTTGGTTATACCTTAAGCGATGTCGCTAAACACAGTAGTCCGACTGACTGCTGGTTGGCTGTTAATGGCCAAGTCTACAATGTCACTAGCTATGTAACACAACATCCCGGTGGCGAGAAAATTTTAAACGGTTGCGGTAAAGATGCCTCAAGCATGTTTGCTACCGCCCACAACGGAAAGCCTAAAGCTACTGATCAATTACCGGAATTTCTCATTGGTAATCTTAAATAACCATTGATTAATAAACTGTTTTATTTTCACCGCCGGTTTGACAATCGGCGGTGTTTGATGTTAATTTACAATCACTATTAATGCTTTAATTGAACTTTTACAACAAAATATATTGAGGCTTATATGAAAAATCAAAAAATAAGGCCTGCTATTAGATATCTTTGGCCGATATTAACGCTTTGCATTCCATTACTACTTTATCTAGTAATGCCCCAAGACGTCAGGATAACTTGGCTAATACTATTACTACCACTAACCACCTTTATCATGGTAATTGGTATCCTAAATTGTTATCAGCCCAAACCAATCGTTCCTGATAGATACACAAAAAATATCACCCTGATGTACTTCTTTTTATTTTTACGATCTATTTCGGCTCTAACCACTATACTTTGCGGATTGATCATTGCTATTATCGCTATTACACCCGACCTGATCTTTGCTTTAATCAGCCATCGCTCTTCAGTGCTCGTGGTGCTCGGACTAATAACGTTTCTGATGCTCTCCCAGTGCTTAATTGTTTTTCTCATTTACCAATACCGGATTACTAATCATGAAGGATTTCTAACTGTAATCAATGGCTGTTTGCTAACTAAAGACAAAATGTTTTTAAATTATCCGCTTTACTACAACAAGATAAAACAAATACCGATATATCAAGAAATAAAAGTATCCTTACCAGCCAATGATATGAATGAGCATTTACCATTCCAAAAAATGACACTATCTTTGGTGGTTAAATTACAAAGCGCAGATAATTATCAGAATGTTGTGCCTGTTAATAATGATTTTCTTCCGAATTTGCTTGTCCGCATAGAAAATGAAATTTTAGCCACAATAAAATCGCAATTTGGTCATAAATTTGGACCTAAAAATTTAGCTCAACTTTGTCCTGGTTCCCTGACGGTAACTACTGGACTAGTTATTTACTCCTGGCCACATAAATATTTACGCCTGGACTGCCAAAGCACTTTTGATAATTCGTAAAAAAAGAACAACACTCACTGTTAACCATGGTGAGTGTTTTATTTACCAGCTAAAACTAAATAGCTAAACTAACTTATCCTGCCAGTTATCTGGTGCTAATAAACCCAAATGCTCATAGGCAGCTTCCGTAACAACACGCCCGCGCGATGTCCGCATGATTAAACCCAATTGCATTAAATATGGTTCGTAAATTTCCTCCACCGTCCCCGACTCTTCACCGGTAGCTGCAGCAATAGAATTTAAACCAACGGGCCCACCTTTAAATTTTTCAATGATGATTTCAATAATTTTACGATCAATAGCATCCAATCCCAGAGTATCTATCTCCATCATTTCCAAAGCTTCCTGAGCTAAGGCGCCATTAATAGATCCGTCTGATTTAACCTGAACATAGTCACGGACCCTTTTCACTAAACGGTTGGCCGTCCGCGGTGTTAGACGAGAACGAACAGCTATTAAATCAATAGCAGCCTCATCAATAGCTACCTTAAGTATTTTTGCTGAACGATGAATAATTTTTTTAATATCCTGAACTTCATAATAATTTAAATGGTAGGTAGCGCCAAAACGATCACGTAATGGCGAGGATAATAAATTATAACGGGTAGTAGCTCCCAAAATAGTAAATCTGGGCAAATCAATACGAAGTGTTCTGGCTGATGGTCCCTTACCAATGACAATGTCCAAAGCATAGTCCTCCATAGCCGGATAAAGAACCTCTTCAATCAATTTATTTAATCGATGAATCTCGTCAATAAATAAAATATCCCCTTCCGATAAATTTGTTAAAATAGCTGCTAAGTCGCCCGCCTTTTCTAGGGCCGGTCCAGAAGTTACTTTGATATTGACATTCATCTCCTTAGCGATAATATGCGCCAGGGTCGTTTTACCTAAGCCGGGTGGTCCATACAACAAAACGTGCTCAATCGGTTCTTGGCGTTGCTTGGCTGCTTGCATAAAAATCTGTAAGCTTTTCTTGATCTTTTCTTGACCAATAAATTCATCTAATAACTGCGGGCGCAGAGTCAAATCTAAAATCTGATCACCATTCTGCAAACTGCTATCAATTATTCTATTTTCATCTGTTTTTTTAACCATAACGACTCTACCATATCATTTTTTGCGACAAAAAACAACGGTCGGGCAATTGACTATTTTTATAAAATCTAGTATTTTTGATTTGAATTACTCTGATTAATAAGTTCAAATTTTGCTCCCTTAGCTCAATTGGATAGAGCGTTTGGCTTCGGACCAAAAGGCTGCAGGTTCGAGTCCTGCAGGGAGCACCACAAACCATTCACTTCGTTCAGGTTCGTGGCGCAGCCACGTTCATTCGTTCAGGTTCGTGGCGCAGCCACGTTCATTCGTTCAGGTTCGTGGCGCAGCCACGTTCATAAGATAATGAATGGCTTAAAAATAATTTACCTACTATGCGAGTCAACTGCTTGACTCGCGTCAGGACAAGCCGGAAAATATTAAAGCACTTGTCTCCCGAAGCTTCAGCGAAGGGAGAAGGCGGCGCCTAATCCGAACCGAGCGACTGGTGGGGTAGCCTGTCCCGCACTTAATACGGGAAGAGTTGAGGGCGAGTCCCTGCTTGCCGGCAGGCAGGCTGCAGAGAGCACCAGAAAAGAAAAATCAAGCAGTTTTAGTTCACCTCTCCTTGCTTGGCTACTAATTCGTATTCAATTTTGGGGGAAGAAAATTTTTTAATCCTATGAAAATAGATTGGTACAAACATTACCTTGAAAAAGGGAAACTTGTTCTTACTGAAGAGAGTTTGAAAGAAAACTTGAAGCAAGACCAAGCGTTTCTCAAAATTTTGGGAAAATTTGTACCACCACCTGCTAAAGTTTTGGAAGCTGGCTGTGGTCTCGGCAGAACTTGTATCTCTATGTCTTTCAAAGGCTATCGAATAACGGCGATAGATATTGATGAACGAATGTTGAAATTGGCGAGAAAAAGCGCACAAAATTTTTCTCAAAAAATAACTTTTAAGAAACTTGATTTCTTTAATCTCAACAAACGATTTTTAAAAAAAGCTTTTGGTGCTATCACTCATCAAGGAGTTCTCGAACATTATCCTGTCATGAAAATTAGAAAAGCAATTGATATTCAGCTGGCTGTCAGCCCCTTTATTATTTTTTCTGTCCCAATTAGCTCCAATCATAACAAGGAATATTTTCACGACAAAATATATCGTAATATCTGGACTCCAGATTTTTGGATAAAAAATGTTTTGAAAAAATACAAAGTGGTTTATCATAAAGTTGTAAGAGATAGGAAAGATAGTTTAGTTATTGTTCTCAAAAGCATTTAAGAATTTATGCCACCAAAGAAAAATTTGAAATTGTCAGCGGTGCGGCTTCGCCGCCTTTCCGGATTTTCGCGGGGGGACTTCCTCGCCACCGTAGGTAACGAAATACGTTCGGACTAATTCAATAATACTGCACCAAAACATCTTATTTATTAAACACATATTATATGGCAAAAATAATAATCGTTCATGGCTGGGATGGCTCACCAAAACATGGCTGGTTTCCTTGGCTAAAAAATGAATTAGAAAAAAAATGGTCACATTGTTATTATTCCCCAATTACCAAAACCTGAGGAACCACGAATATATAATTGGCTTCCAGAATTAATAAAAATCGCGGGTGAAATTAACGAAAATACTTTTTTCGTTGGCCATAGTATGGGTAATCAGGTAATCATTCGTTTAATAGAGTCACTGCCAAATAATATCTCAGTTGGCGGCGCCGTCTTTGTCGCTGGCTTTCTTAAAAGATTAACCAATCTCGAAGATGATGATATTGTGCGCGATGTTGTTAAACATTGGCTAGAAACGCCAATTGATTTAGTCAAAGTCCAATCACACCTACTGAAGGCTGTGGCAATTTTTTCTGACAACGATCCTTATGTACCAATGGATAATCAAGATTTATTTCGTGATCAACTAAACGCCAAAATAATCATTGAACATAACAAGGGTCACTTTAGTGGTAATGACTCAGACCAAACATTCAACTTACCAATAGTACTAGAAACAATTAATGAGTTAATAAACCCCTAATAGATACTTGCTAATCTACAAAAAATAAGTTAATATATTGTCGTTAATGTCGTTTACCAGCGCGCATAGCTCAGTCGGTAGATCCGCCAGAGGCGGACTCTTAAGCAAACGGTTGAGTTATGCAAATTAACAAATAAATAGTGTTTCCATCTTACCAGCGCGCATAGCTCAGTCGGTAGAGCAGTTGCCTCTTAAGCAAAC
>PFPO01000046.1 GCA_002793075.1 Candidatus Komeilibacteria bacterium CG_4_10_14_0_2_um_filter_37_10 | reverse complement strand
TTAAAGTGAGAGCGTCGGCTGCGGTTAAATTAAGATCGCCGTTAACAGCGCCACCAGATTGAATAGTAATGGCGCCATCATTAGTGTTAACAGCTAAGGTGCCCGTGCCATTGACATTAAGTGTTGTGCTCTCACCAAAGTCCAGGTCACCAGTCCCGGTCACATTTAAGACAAAGTTATCTGCTGCTGTTAAAGAGATGTCGCCATTTACGGCACCGGAGGCTTGTAAAGCAATACTGCCATCTGTTGTGTCCAGGGTAAAGTTAGTGGCAGCATTAACATCGATGTCTTGAGCTGAGGTTAAAGTAAGAGTATGGGCGCCATCGGAGAGCAGGTTAACACCAGCGCCAGATAGGGTAGCAGATGCGTCCGAGTCCATGGTAATGGCACCGGTCGCATCGACATCATAGGTGCCAGTAACTGTCGCTAAGTAATTAGCTGTAGTTGTGATGTTAAATGTGGTGCCATCAATAGTAATAGTATCGTTAGCGTTAATGTCGATGTTCCCAGATGAGGTAAAGTCCAGTTCCCCCGAAGCCAAGGTGCCACCATCTGTTGTTAAAGATATCTTCTGCCCGCCAAGTGAAACATTAGTGTCTGAGTCAACCGTGACAGTACCCGTACTATCTATGCCAGTGGTACCGGTTGTAGTGAGGGTGTAGTTCACACCATCCACAGTGATGTTACCAACGGCGTTGAAATCTAAATTACGGCCCGCGTTTAAGGTAAGGTCAGATGTTGCGCCACCAGCAGTTAAGGTAAAGGCACCATTTGTAGTTTGGGCAATATATGTACCGGTCCCTTAACTGTTAAGCCATAGTTACCCAGCGAAGTAATAGCGGTTGTGCCTTCAGTGTCGATGACTAAATTACCATTAACATCCATGGTAGTCAGGCCCGCAGAAGTGAGAGTCAGGGCATCGGCAGCTGTCAGGTTAAGATCGCCGTTAACTAATCCACCTGCTTGGATGGAAAGAGCACCATTGTTGGTATTTAAACTAAAAGTACCCGTGTTATTCACATCAAAAGTAATATTCTCGCCAAAATCAATATTGCCGGTACCGGTTACATTAAGAACGAAATCGTCGGCAGCAGTTAAATTCATATCACCATTTGTCGCACCACCGGCCTGAACAGTTACTGAACCATCAGCAGCACTCAAAGACATATTGGAAGTTGTATCTACTGTCAAAGTAGCGCTGTCCATATCAATGGCGCCGCCTGTATTTATAACATCCAAATGACTAACACCATCGCCTTGTATTGCTAAGATGCCACCATCAGAAGTCATGCTGATACCAGCACCACCAATTACCACATTGGAATCGGAGTCCATCGTAATGGCGCCAACTGCATCAACGCCATAACTACCACCAATGGTCGCTAAGTAATTAGCCGTAGTTGTGATGTTAAATGTGGTGCCATCAATAGAGATAGTATCGTTAGCGTTAATGTCGATGTTCCCGGATGAGGTAAAGTCCAGTTCCCCATCAGCCAGGGTGCCACCATCTGTTGTTAAAGATATCTTCTGCCCACCAAGATTAACATTAGTATCTGAATCCACAGTAACCGTGCCTGTACTATCTACACCAGTTGTACCAGTTGTAGTTAGCGTGTAGTTAACGCCATCCACAGTGATGTTACCAACTGCGTTCATATCGAGATTTCTGCCGGCGTTTAAGGTAAGGTCGGAAGTTGCGCCACCGGCTGAGATAGTTGTATTGCCAGCTGCTGCGCCAAAACTAGCAGCGCCGGTTGTTGCCAATGCTGTCAGAGAAGTTCCACCAGTTAAATTCAAAGCATTAGCTGAAATAACGTTGAGGTCAGCAGCGCCGGTGGTATTATACGTGGCCACCGTCAAATTAATACTGTCCGTAGTAATCGAGGTTGAACCACTGCCATCACCATCAGTTATTCTAATCGGATAATTAAAAGTAAAACGATCATTAATTTGATCCCAACCCAATATAGCATTGGGTGTCAGCGTTCCTCTTTCAAAAACCAAACTCATGGCTTCGTTATCGGCGGTAGCGTTATCCGTGTTCAAAACAAAATTTTCTGCCGTTGTTCCCAAAATACCACCAGGTGAAACTATGTTCGTTGTATAAACACTGCGCCAAATATGCGTCGCATCGCCCAAATCAAATATATTATTTTCCAATGGAATGATATGACCGGTACGGAAAAAGTCTGGCGCGGTAGTACCACTAACAATATTTTCTGTCGTCGTGGTGGTAATATCACCGGTTGCTTTTAAAGTAGTACCGGCAATGGTGTGATAATGATTACCACTGCCGCTTAACCGGTTAAAATAAGATAGTACTTGACCGCCGGCTTGACTGATATAAATATCATCCGTACTGGCAACGATCGTGCTATTACGCAGAGTGGTCTGTCCACTGGCGCCGGAATGATTCACGCCATAAGCAACGCTGGAAATATTTGTACGCTCAATAGTTGACGAGCCAGTACTGACCGCAATGCCAGTAGATACATTGCTGGTCCCGATGATAACTAGATCTTCTAACACTGTTGAGCTAGTCCCCAAGCTCACAACCGCCTTACCGGTAGTATCACCCTCAAGTTGCAGAGTCATACCTTTTAATGTGCTGTTAGAAGACCCAGTTATTACCGGGTTATCAGTTTGTTTAATAATAATACTATGGACGTCACCAATGGCCACCACATCAACATACTCTTTGAGTGTCACTGCTTCATTGTAAACGCCAGGGAATATTTTAATCACATAGGGGTTGGTAACCGTCGCGCTAGTAATGGCGTTCAGTGCTTCGGTAATGGTGTTGTAGTGAGCGGCTTGTCCTTTGGCTACATAGATAGTGTTAGCTGGTTCGCCTAAACGAGCAAATGTACCACTAGAGCTAACTTTGCTGCTATCAAAAATATCATTACCAGAATTAAGGGTGGCGCCCAGGGCAATATTAAAATTATTACTACCATTCAAAACATTGAAATAAGAATTGATCGTACCACCTTCCGCTAAAATATCATCCGTGGCTGAAGTAATAGCTGAATGTTCTAGAGTGGTTGTGCCATTACCGCTTTGCCAGATACCGCGCGCTAGTGCTGCGCCGCTCGCTAAAACATTACTGATTCGTGGTGAGCCCGTGGTGATATAAAAGCCATAACCGCTAGTACCGCCACTATAAACCAATTTAATCTGGTCAATTGTTGGTGAGGTGGCCGCAATATTAACCAGTGAACGAGCTGCTGTGGCCGCTGTTATTTCTAAAGTGAATCCCGACAGTTTGGCATTGCTCGCGGCGGTTACCACATCAGCATCAACTTGCGTAATTTTAGTAGTGAGTTCACCGCCAACACCAATCACATCAACATAAGGCAACAGGGTAATGGCCTCGTTATAGACTCCGGGTAATACTTCGATGATGTAGGGATTGGCCGCAGCAGCATCAGCTCGACGATTAATTTCCGCCAACGCTTCGGTGATACTATTAAAATCACCATTTTGTCCGGTACTTACTACCAAAGTGTTTTTAGCTTGACCTAAACGATTAAAGCGACCCGTAGAAACAATTTTGGTGCTATCCAAATAATCACTTTGGGAATTAATAACAGCGCCGCTGGCTACTTGCACGTTGTTACCACTGCCCTCCAGTCGGTTATAAAAAGAATTAATCGTACCAGCGTCAGCATACAAATCTGCGGTGGTGGTTGATAATTTATTATTCCAAATATTTACTTGCCCAGCACCCGTTAAAGAAATAGCCCGTGCTAAGCCACTGCTCGACATCTCGCCACCATCAACAGTTAAGGTGCCAGTAGTAATACTAGCGCCATAACCAGCGGTTGTGCCTTCGTAAAGCAGTTTATTGTTAATTAATAAAAAGTTCATACTACCAACGTCAACAAGGGAGCGGGCAGAAGCAGTAGTCCCCACTAGCTGCAAAGTACATCCCGCTACACTACTGACGTCGGCAGCAGTTATCAAATTAGTATCTGAACCATTTTTGATAATAGTATCACGCCAGTCTGAGGAATAGGCCTTAATGTCCACATAGCTTTTCATGACCAATGGCGAAGCTTCCGTATAAGTGCCGGGCATCACAACAATGAGTGTACGGCTAGCTTGGGTAGAAATAGTAGCGACATCACCTGTCAACCAACTGCCCGCAAAATTACTGGCGGGAATACTCAGCTTACCCGAAGTAGAAACAAAGTCGGTTCCCAAGGTACCAGTTCCTTCAACGCCAGAAACAGAACCAACTACTGAGTATTCCGTACCCGAGGTAAAGGTAATAGTATAATCTTCAACTAATCGGCTACTGCTAAAAGTAACATCCGACAGGCGACCATTAGCTGAAGTAATCGCCACTACCGAACTGACATTATCATGAATGCTGTTTAAAGCGTCTTTGATAGTTGTGAAGTCACCACCGCCCTTAGCTACCGTGATGACGTGGCTGTATGGTGTATGCAAATTCGTAGCGTTCAATTCGCCACTGATAACTACGTTGCCATTAAAAGTAGAATTAGCATTAATGGTTAATCGATCATTAGGCTCGCCATCACCAACGGTTAGTTTGTTATTAATCACTAGATCGGCAGCGGAAGATATATTGGAACTGAAAATGTTAGTAACGTTCTGCGTATTGTTCATAACGTGGTTCTCGAAGATATTACTGCCAGTCCAACGGTTATTGCTATCCAATCCGATTTGTTGAGCGTCCTTGCCATCTTTACCGGGCTGTCCATCTTTGCCATTCTTACCAGGTTGTCCGTCTTTGCCATCGCGGCCAGCCAATCCTGGTACGCGATTTAAGGTTAACGATAAATCTTTCAGCCATTGATCAAGTAGTCCTGGCTGAGTAGCTAGCGACTGAGTCAGCTGTTGCGAAGTAGCAGTATTGCCATCGGGGTTAACAAAATTTTCCAAATACGGTTCCAGCACCAAACGGTTGGCTGCTTTCTTGCTACCAAAGATAGTGGTTTTCAAATTACTTGCTAGGTAACGGGTTGTTTCCAGTTGCGAAGCTAACTTACTAAAACTATGCTGTGTCAAAATTTGCAGTCCCCGTTGCAAACGTTGGCCAGCTTGGGATAGATTATCTTGGGTAGTGGTAGAAAGATTACGAAAATCCCAAACCACTTTATTAGAACCGTAAATTAGATTTTGTTTCGCTACGCGAATCGTGGTACCAATAGTTCTTAGATCTTGTCCTACCGCACCAAAAATATTCCGCCAGAAAGAGGCTGCGGATAATTTGTTATTTTCATCAGAGTTTGCTGTCACGCCAGCTACGCGTGGACCGGTAGCGAATTGATTGGTCAGACTGTCTATTCTCGCGACACGAAATTGCATTGACTGCTGATAGCTATCAATCAAATCAGCAAAAGCAAAATTTAAATTATCCAGCGTCTGCGCAGCTAGTGCTAGGTTGTTCTTTTTTATCTTTTGATAAAATACAGCAACGTCATTACTGAGGGTATCGGTAGCTACTAATTGACTAAAGTCGAGACTTGCTTTGGCGACTACTGATCCTTCACCGGTCAGCTGTAGTAATTGCCAATAACTATTAATTTTATTTTTAGCTATTTCCCAAGCTTGCTGATTGACAACAGTACCGGTATTTTTTTGTTCCTGCTTTTTTTCCGCTACTGATCCTTGCCAGTTAGCGATCGTGCTGCGTAAATTATTTTTAGCGCCCGCCAAATCAATCACTGGTTTAAGAATCGGGTACTGAGCTAATTTCTCTTTGCTGGCTTTGCCCCAAGCTGTGACTGTCTGAGCCACAGCTTGAGTTTCTTTTTTGGCGGCTCGAACAAAACTGGAAAGATCTTCGCTGTAACTGGCGGCCGCCGCTGGTGTGATATACAGCGAAGAAGAAAGTAAAGTCAGAAGTGTAAAGCTGGCAATTGCCTTTCGCCAAGCTATTTTGCTAGTCAAAATTTTATAAAGATCAAAAAAACTACTTTGCGTTTTAGCCAAATGAGAAATCTCGTTTGTTTTAGCTAAACTGAAAGTAGTTCTTTGTAAGCTATGATTAAGCTGACTAATTTTATTTACAACCTCGGTATTGATCGCGTCATCAACTAAGCGATCGGCAAATAGCTCGTCTTTCTTATTGCCCTTGTAGCTAATGGCATTCTCAGCCACATAGCTGCTCAGTGAAGATCGGTGAATAAACCAGTTACGACCAATCTTTTTAGCGACTAATTTACCTTGTCGGCAGCGCAAAGACAAATACTCCTGCGAGTAGTTACAATATTTGCTGGCTTGGGCGAGTGATAAATAATTATCATCAATATCTCGCTCTACCGGGTCAACTTGTGACTGCGGGTTGTTTGGCATGGGGACTAGCTTTTACTTCTGCCTTATGAGGCGTATATCAAAGGGTAAGAATTATCCGCTGATATACACCGCATATTTGCGGTGCTATATACAGAGATATCGGATATTCTATCATGCTGCGAGGGCCTTTGAGCAATCAGAATATCCAATATCAATCTAATCATATTATAGCAAAAAACAGCCACCGTAGCAATATCGGTAAGAACCGATATCGATTAATTATTATTGGATAAAATAAAAAAATAGCAGAATCCCGCTATTTTCTTAATATCGGATCTATTTACTCTATCCGATAATTATATTAGAACAAACTTTATTAACATTTTCAACTATCGGCTACAATGAATCATGATACAGTTATCCACACCGATGATTATTTTTCCATTTTGTCTGGCGCCGATATACCCAAAGTTGCTAGCAGGTCAGCGAGTACTATTTGATAGCCTTTAACGATATTCAGTCTGTGACTGGCCACCTCATCGTTTTCCATAACCCGATAAGCTTGGTAGTATTGATGAAAACTTTTTGTCAGCTCTAAGAGGTAAGAGGTTATCAAATTCAACTGCCAAGTTACCCCTATCTCTTTAAGTAATTCTGGCCAGCGCAGTAGTAAATAAAGGCCCTCAGCTTCCGCATCGGACAAACTGGTTTTATTAATTTTCAGCTTCGCGGTTTTATGGATAATACTGCTAATGCGAGCATGGGCATATTGGACATAATAAACTGGGTTCTTCTCCGACTTGTCTTTGGCTAAATCAAGATTAAAATCAAAATGAGTATTGGCCGTATACATAACAAAAAACCAACGCACAACATCCAGTGGTAAAATCTTTAACAAATAATCCATCGTTACGTAAGTACCCTGCCGTTTGGACATCTTAAACTCTTTACCGCCGGATATTAGTCGCACTAATTGCATAATAATTACTTCCAGCTGAACTTGCGGTTGGATAACTTTCACGGCTGACTTCAGACGAGCCACATAGCCAGCGTGATCAGCGCCCCAGATATCAATCATGTTATTAAATCCCCGCTGCGCTTTATCCAGATGATAAGCGATATCAACCAAAAAATATGTTGGCCGCTCATCAGCGGTTAATAGTACTCGATCCTTATCATCACCAAACTTGGTACTGGCAAACCACCAAGCCTGCTCCGACTGATAAACATGACCACTCTTTTTTAACAAAGTTAATACTTTTTTAATCTGATCTTTTTGATGTAATTCTTGATACTCTGAGTAATAACGATCAAAAGCAATCTTCATGCCGGAACTAATTACTGGTTTGATTGATTGAGTAAATATATCTTCAGCCACCTTTTGTCCTAACTCCTCCGGTTTATTGAGATAGTTATCTAGTTTTAACTGCCGCTGCTGCAACCAATCCTTAATATACTCACCGTGATAATAGCTTTCATCATCAGGAATTTTCTTGGCCGCAGCCAATACTGACTTACCGAGAGTAACAATCTGGTTGCCGGCGTCGTTAATATAATACTCTCGACTAACAGTGTAGCCACATCGTTGCAGCACATTGGCCAGTACATCACCGCAAAAACCACCGCGGCCATTGGCTAGCGTCAAAGGACCTGTAGGATTAGCAGAAATAAATTCAATCATTACCTTTTCTTTTTTTGCTAACTTACTTTGGCCATATTTAGCTTTTTGCTTATTAATAGCTAACAATTCCTGCTCTAAATACCTAGTACTTAAGTGAAAGTTAAGAAACCCGGGTCCCGCAACCTCTACTTTACTAAACGTCGTTAGCACTTCCTGGTCTTTTAATAACTCGGTCTTTAGCTCCTGAGCTAATTCTTGCGGTGACTTCTTTAAGGAACGCGCCAAAATCATAGCAATATTACAACTGTAATGACCAAAGTTAATACTGCTGGGATAATTAATTTCTAATGACACATCTGGGGGCCATGATATTTTCTGCACTGCCCGCTGGATAATTATTTGAATTTTTTCTTTGGTAGTCATAAATGTTGATTAATTTTGGCTAAATGTTAGCTTTAGAATATAATAATTGCTCCTTCTGGTCAATTAGTTTCACTATATTGCTTAAACTTATTCATTTCTTATCCATTTCCCTGTTTCCCCCTCAATCAACGCCTGTCATTGCCTGTCCACTACCCTTTTGTCACTTCGATCCAGCCCTCCGTCCAGCCTTTCGCGAAAGGCTGGACAAGCGAAAGGCTGGAGAGAAGTCTCTCAGCTTGTCTGAGCGGTTAACGTTCTTTCTTTAGTAATGTCGTTTCCTACATCCACCGTCGTCTGTCATTGCGAATCCCGCTAAAGGCGGGTGAAGCAATCCAGAGCCCAAGCGTTAGCTTCAGCCACCCGCTGCGCCAAAGCGCTAGCGTGGTGAGAAGGCGGACAGAAAGACAATGCTTTGTTTGTCAGCGCTAGCTCAAATGTCCATTACAATACTCACCCCACTGTCACACCGGACTTGATCCAGTATCCAGAGCCCAGCACTAACTCAAACCCCGTCTGTCATTGCGAGCGAACAACGATCCGCCACCCGCTGCGCCAAAGCGCTAGCGTGGTGAGAAGGCAGACCCGCCTTTGGCGGGCAAACCCCTCCTGTCACCATATCCTTAACCCGATTCCCTGATCACCCGGTCTTATTTCTCTTATCACTCATTTAATTATATAATTACCGTATGCACGACTATCAAATCGCCACTAACAAAAAAGGATTGTTTAACTACAAGATTATTGATCACTGGGAAGCTGGTATTAAACTAACAGGCCCAGAGGTTAAATCCGTAAAAAATGGTCAGATTAATCTTACTGGTAGTTTTATTAGTTTAGAATATCATAATAATAAACCACAGTTAGTATTAAAGAGTTGTAAAATAAACGCTTATCAAAAAAGTGGTTACGCCCAAAGAAACTACAATCCAGAAAGAACCAGATCCTTGTTACTAAAACGTAAAGAACTATCTACTTTGGCGGGAAAATTATCAAGTCCCGGGTTGACAATAATACCTCTTTCTGTATATACTAAGCAAAGATTGATCAAAATTGAAATCGGCTTAGCACAAGGTTTAACCAAGTTTGATAAGCGAGATAAGATCAAAAAACGCGAGCTGGATCGCAATATTCAACGATCTATTGCCCGTTAATCACAAATTTTGTACTTTAAATTATTATTTAGTAACAGATATTAATACGGGGATGTTTTAATTCGCCGGTTAAATATCGAATTTCCGGAGCAATCGGTGTTTGGTCTAACACACCTAAATAAATAGCCAACAAATATAAATGCCAACAATATCTTGGCTAAGGTTAAATCAGCTTTTAACTTGATGCAACCGGCTTTCGTTGCTGCCTAATACTGGCCGCGACCGTTTCCCCTGATCGCTCATTGTTGGGGTTAGGAAGCGTCATGAAGATGAGTTGCTTTCATCCTTCTTTCCTCAAGGAGGCTGAACTAAGACAATTGAGGATCTTACAAAGGTATAAGTTGTTTGTTAATTTCCTTTGCGAGAAACAAACTAACAAACTATGATTGTAGCGCTAGAAATTCTCTATTAATCGCACGTGGGCGCACTACCCACCATCTCCACCAAAAAAAACAATGGCCAATTTTATCTTCTGGCGCCTAGATCAATAAAATTAAAGTTTGATATTTAATTATTAATTACAAAAAACATTAACACGTCAAAAAATCTACGGATTAATCGTGCTATCAAAAGCGATCCGATCTTTTTGATCGATCAACTAAACCAAATTCACAAATCCCTTGCTTTGAGTGAGGCTCAACAAATGGCTATTGCTGCGGGACTGGATTTGGTGGAGGTTAATCCCACTTCCCAGCCACCTGTTTGCAAAATACTTGATTATGGTCAGTATTTATACTCCATTAACAGACAACAACAAACAGCCAGGCAAAAATCCAAAAAAGTAGAGCTCAAAAACATTCGTCTAACCTTCAAAATAGGCAAAGGCGACATTTTAACCAGACAAAAACAAGCCACTAAGTTTATTGAACGCGGTGATATTGTCCGAGTCGAGCTTTTCTTACGGGGCCGTGAAAAAGAACATGGTGATCTAGCCAAAAAAATTGTTGAAGACTTTGTCGCTACTATGCCCATCGCTGTTAAAATCGATCAGCCAACATTACGCAAAGGACCGACTATTTCCACTCAATTCAGTAAAAAATAGCCTTTCCCCGCCAATTTTATAGAAAATATCTTATTTATCGCTAATATAAATTAAACTATATGAAGTTAAAAACAAGAAAAGCTTTAGTTAAAAGGATTAAAGTAACCAAGAATAAAAAAATAAAGGTACGAGCTGGTGCGCAAGACCACTTCAATGCCCGTCAAACAGGCAAAAAAAAGAGAAATAAGCGACGGGATATTAACTTAGCAGGAGTTCATCGTCGAGCAGTTATTGCCGGCATGCCGCATAATTACTAAATTTTATTAATAATCAATAATTAACATCCTATATGCCTAGAGTTAAAAGAGGTGTCACTCATGTTAAAAAAAGAAAAAAACTAAGAAAAGCAGTCAAAGGATATCGTTGGAGTCGTAAAGGCACCATTCGTTTAGCCAAAACTGCCGTTAAAAAAGCTGGTGCCCATGCTCTTCGAGCTCGTCGCCAGAAAAAAGCTGTCAGTCGTGCTCTCTGGAACGTTCGTTTGAATGCTGCAGTTCGTGAGTATGGTTTAACTTATAGTCGCTTCATTGACGCCCTGAAGAAACATAATATTATCTTAGATCGCAAGGTCTTAAGTGAACTAGCTATTAAGTATCCGGCGGTTTTCAAAGCAATCGTTGATTTAGTCAAATAAATCTATTAGCATAAACCCCATACCGTACGGTATGGGGTTTATTTATCTAATATTACTCTTTTTTATTCCACCGCGACAACATCGCTGTTACATCCATTCTGATTTTATCTTCGACAAATGAACCTCCTTTTTCAATACTCTTGAAAGATAATTCCAAAGATTTATTTTCCATGGGCGTTAGTTCACCATTGCCCGTATATTCTTTTTTGATTTCCGAAAATTTATCTCGCCAATCATCCAAAGAGTCAATTTCTTTGCTGAGCACGTCGTGCCGCACTTCGTTATAATATTTACTAATAACCGCACCATTCATTTGTGCCTCAACTGATGAGCGTTCAATAATCGTATTACCTTGCACCTCTTTACTCTCGTGAATAGTCGCTTTTTTGTCAGCATCATTAATGGTGGTAGTTTTTTCCTCTTTTTGACCGCTACCATCTTCTTTGAGTAACGGCAACTCCCCTATTTTCACATCATTGGTTTGGTGCAAATCTGGTAACTCGCCGGTGGGTATAATATCTTTCAGGTTTGGTAATTCTGAAACTGGTTCATTACTTTTTAACTCTGGCAATACGCCTGACGACACCTCACCAACCATCCGACCCAAATAATGCCTAACATCCTCACTGAGCTGTGGCTGATGATGCGTTAAATAATTATTCATATTCTCGTTAATCAACTCTGTTTTTCCCCCTGTTAAATACTTATGAATAATTTGATACTGATCTATTAAATTATCTTCTTGGCCCGTGACTGGCAAACTATTGGCCCGGCCGAATTCATTCATGCCTTGAACAAAATTTTCTTGACTTATTAAAACATCGCCGGCGCTTAATTTATTAAATCCCCGATCATAGCGCGCGTCGAGATCAATAGTCAAAATACTAAAAATACCTTGTTCTTGTCGGGCTAATTCTAATTCACTGGCCATTTTATTCTGAATAATCTCTTTACCTACCAAATTGTGAAAGTGATTAATCATTGTTTGTTCATCCGCTTGCTGCCAAAAATCTTTTGGCACAAATGTACTTGTTTCTGAGTCTAGCCACTTATTACTGCTGGTTTCCAGATGCAGTTGCAATTCACCACCAACTTTTTCCATGATTAATACACCGCCATTCGGCAGTAAATCATGGGCGTTTAGATCGCTAGGTAAATTAATCTTTATCTCATTACTAGCTGGCACCTCAACGGTAATATGGGCTTTTTGTAAATCATAGAGAGCTTGTTGCGATACTTGATCAGCCGACAACTCCAAACTACTGGTAACTTTATTTTCTAGTTGCTGAATTTTGTCTGCTTGATTTAAATTTATTTCCTGATTATGTAACATCAATTGCAATGACTCTGGATTGCTATCGACAATGGAGTTGGTTAATAACTGACCACTGCTTTGCTGATGTAAATTTAATAACAATTGTGCGTGGGTTAAATTTTGATCAACCACACCATCACGAACAGCGCTTGTTAATTCTGCCGAGTGCTCCGAGCCAAACTCTCGCAGCTCCGCCAACGAAAAAGCGGCTACTGTTTTTGGATCCGAGAAATGATTGGTAGTATTATCCACGTATTGCAATACTTTATCACCGTCCGTGACAATAATATCCTTAGCCAAATCTCTAATTTCCGCTTGCTGATAGGGTGCTGTTTGTTCTGATTTGAAAGCCGTTGTTCCCTCAATGTACTGTAATAATTTAGCATCGCCCGGATCAACAAAAGCGTGACCGGGGTTAATAACTCCCAGTTTTTCTGCTACTTGCTGATAGCTTACGATCTTATTCTCAGGTATTTGATGAGTAATCAATAAATTATGATTAACAGCTTGCACCAAATCTTCGGTGCGACTAACGGAGCTGGGTAACTCTTGTCCATTAAAAGCCGTCACCACACCGTGTTCTATTTTAAAATTATAAGCTTCCTGACCATTTACTAATTTAACTTCCGTACTACCCGATCCTGACACAACCTCAATGTTGCCTTGGTGTGGTATTTGATTAAAGTGCTGCTGATAATCTCGGACTACTTCATTTTGCTGATCAACTCGTTGTTCAGCAGCAATAACTCTGGCATCCTGAGAAAAGTCCTCGACCACAATATTCGCACCTTTTTCTGCAAAAGCACTCCGCCAAACCTTTTGACTGGTGTCATCAACATAAGCAAAAACATCGCTGCGGTCGGTAATAACATTCTCCGCACGATGAAATAAATCACCTTGAATAAAAGTTTCAAATTTTTGATAATCACTAATATGTATTTCTTTACCATCAAAAGTCACAAATTCTTGTACCGCCTGCGGGTCAAAGCCAGCTACTGGGTGTCCCTGCGCTAATTCTCTGGTTACCGCCAACATATACTCTAAATATGCAGCGTCTTTAGCATCTACTACGCCATCTTGATATATTTCTTTCGGTGCTGCCTCTACCATCAAATGCCTAAAACCCTGATCGCCGTGTTGATAATTACCGTCTTTTCCAATCGCCAAAGTCATTTCTTGATGCTTTGGTGCTGATTCACCAGTAACCTGATCTTCTGATTTTCCGATCTCCTGACGCTCTGGTTTCCCAATACCCTGATCTCCTGCTTCCCCGCTCTCCTGATTTCCTGGTTCCCCGGCAACCTGATGCTCTGACTTTTCAACATTTCCACTGTGTTGACCGCCAACTATTGATAAATTTAGAAACGCGCCGTTGATAGTTCTGTTCACCACCTGATCAAATCCGGTTTCTGGCATAATACCCACAGCACCACCAAAATAGCTAACCAAACCACCGCCCAAAGCAAAGGCTGCGCCACCCTTCATACCCTCAACTAATGCCTTACCGAGCAATTTGAATTTAGTTTCCGCTGAGAGTTGACCAAATTTCTGACACAACTGAACAATGTTGCCGGCTTTTTTATTTCTCTTTAATAAATCCCGAGCTATTTTGTCTTGCTCTTCTTTGCCACCAACCATACTCTTGGCCATGGCCTCTAAGCTCAGTGTTGTTTCTTGTGTTATTTGCCCTAGTGCTTGCGAGCGCGCAAATTTAGTACGCAATTTATCAATACCATTTTCTAATAAGATACGTTCGTGCTCTTTGATGTCTGGTAGCTTGATACGGGCTTTGGTTTCAGTAATAATATTTTTAACTTCTTCCTGATTATAATTTTCAATATTCCCAATAGCACCATTTATCTTCTGGTATAATTCGCCAGCAGTTTTAATTATTTCCTGCCTGGTCATCTGTGATAGTTCCGAGCGCATGGTACTTCTAAATTTCATCAAGGCACCATAAATACTACCGGCATAAATATTGGAATAAGCCATGCCAGCAACGGCACCACTGGCAAAACCACCAGCAAATTTCTTAACCATACCCAGTGACTGATATTTTTCACCATCTTGCCACAACTTTGCTAAATAACTGTCCCGAAAAATACTTTTCTCACCATCCGTAGAACCTGTTATCTTTTCTTGCGTCATGACATCGCCCAATAAAACATTCATCTGATTTTCTACCATTAATTGCGCGTCACGTACAATTTGTTTTTCCAAATCAACTTGTTGCTCTGGTGGTACAGTACCGATTTTAACTTTCAATTCCTTAATCGTTTTCTCCAGCTGATAAGTAAAATAAACTTCCAATTCACCGGTGGCAATCATTGTTTTTAATAAATCTTGTCTTTCTTGAGCATCTTTTTGTTTTCTCACTTGACTATCTTTGTCTTGTTGATAACCCAAATTTATGCGCCAAGATGATTGTGCTAATTTGGCAATATTAATGGCCGCTAGGCCGTATAATTGCTCGTCGCCTTTTTCACTAATACGAACACCATACTGCTCTGGTTTCAAATTAACCTCACCATTTTTTAACCGCTCATTTAAATACCTCTGATAGTCCTCGTCTATTTCATAAACTTTACTTAAATCTTCTGTCCAACGACAATCATGTAAATATAATTCACCAAGCGTATCCGTGATTTGCTGTTTTAACTCTGGCCATTCTTGATTTTTATTTTTTACTTTTTTGAGTAAAGTAGAAATTTGCTGAGCCTGATCTTTGTGCCAAATCTTTTTTGTGGCATCGTTAATTACAGCGTTAACGCCGCCGGCTAGACCGCCAATAACTAATGAAATTGGGGTAGTCACGGTAGTAAAGACACTAACTGCACCGGCAATAGCTAAACGACAACTGGCATAAACAGCGCCACCAGTCACACCTAAACCAAACTTTTTACCTTCCCGACTAAAAAATTTGGATAAACTGGATGATTGATTTTTTTGTTCCGCCACTTTTTGTTGTAAATAGAGAGTGGTTCGACTATATATATTTTCTAAATACTTATCAATAAAGCCAGCAGAGAATTTTTCCGCATTGGTTGTTTCCGCATATAATTTGACATTACTAAAAACAGTTTCCAGCTCTTTTCTTAATTTTACTGGATCACTTAAATCTGACCATTGCAACTTTTCCAAAAAGGCTTGCACTTCCGGATAATCTAAAAACTTTTGATATTCCACTGCTGCAACCGGCGGTATTTCTGCAGTATTTTGTTGTTCTGGTTTCACAACTTCTAAGGCCGAGTTATTTTTATCTGGCACTTCACTACTCTGATTGCCAGACTCCCTGGTCTCCTGCTTTCCTGATACCCCAATTTCCTGATTCTCTGGCGTACTATTTTCCCGCTTTCCCGATTCCCCAACATTTTGATCCTCTAATTTCCCGATTTCCTGATTTCCCGTTTCCCCAATTTCCTGGCTCCCTGATTCTCTAACGGGTTTAACTAACTCCTGACCAGTTAACCGCCAACGATAAAATTTTTGCTCTGGCTTATTGCCTACTACCTCTTGCACATCCAGTATGCTTTGCCTCTTTAACTGATTAAGAGCCCACTCTGCCTGCTTTCTGGACATACTCATAGCTTCTAACTTAGCTAGCAAATCTTTCTTGTTAAAATAATCACTACTGCTATATTTTTTTTGATTCTCGGCAATCAATATTTTTGCTTGCTCAATTACTAAACTTAATACTTGATAATTTTTGTCTTCTCGATCAATTACCTGCTCCATATTTTGCGTCTTGTCTGCTGTATCACCAGCTGCCTCGATTTCCTGATTCACTAGCGTACTACTTTCCTGATTACCCGTTTCCCTGATTTCCTGATCCTCTGACTTCCCGATATCCTGATGACCTGATTCCCTGATTTCCTGATTCCCCGCTTCCCCGATAACCAGCTCTTCCCCTTCTTTAATTTCACCAGAACCAATTTTCTTTTTTAATAGATCCAAAACCTGCTCACGAATACCAAAGTCATTAGGAATACCTCGCAGTAACTTCTCCTCACCCACTTGTGCGAGCTCTTCAGCGATCATACGTTCGGGAGCAAATAAAAATTTAATTTTTTGAATAATTTTCTCTTTGTTCTTTAAAGCTTCGTCATTAATAAACTCCAAACAAGAAATCATTGAGTCTACTGTTTTACTACTCTGAACTTGTTCAGAAAAGGCTTGAGCTAATTTTCCTTGTTCAATATTTTTCGTAGCACTATCAACTGCCTTGCTTTGTATTTCGAGAAATTCTGCAAAATCGGCAAATAATAACTGGACATCCGTTACTAACTTCTGCTGACGCTCTTGCAACTGGGTTGAGTTAAGAATTTCTTTGGCTTCTTGTTGCCAAGATTTGTTTATTTTTTTAACCTTCTCTTCTTTCTTCCTGATAACCATTTGATACTCTTCAACTAAGGCGTCATCAAATTCCCGCAAATATTCTGGGTCCAGCACTTTATCATGCACATACTCCTTAGTTTCCTGATATTTTTGCTCTAAACGTAGCCAGTCTTGATCAATTGTTTTTAAACTTTCGTTGTTTCGCTCAGGAGCATTAAGTATTTCTTGACGCTCTGCTAATTGCTTTAAACTATCCAGCCAGCCATTAACTGCTTGCAGGATGGCTAATTTTTCTGTTGCTTTTGTTACTTGTCCATTACTAATACCCCGCTCTAATTCTCGTTGTTTACTCACTAGCACATTGCTAACTCCCTGGCGCAATAGATCGTCGGGTAAACTCCAACCGTCCCAATTTTGGGTAGTAAAATTAAACTTATCAGATTGTAAAAATTTTTTCGGATCTTTCTGCAATTCTTGTGAATAATAATGATAATAACTTTGGTATTGGGGATCTCTTTCTAAATGCGTCAATGCACCTCTTTCTTGATAAGCTACTTCCTGTTTTTGTAAATTATGCACAGTACTAGCTAGCTCCTCAACCTTGAGCTGAAAAGCGCCAACTATCTGTGGGACTGATGAATTAATAATATTCTTAGCTTCCTCACTACTATACTCACTGTATCCATAGCCACCAGCTTCTTGTTGGGACAATAAATCAATATCCTGATCTATTGTCGCCAGTTGCTCTAAATATTTTTTCTGCTCGCCGGCCACTTCTTGCTCGAGCCAAGCTTTCTGCTCAATCGATAATTTACTATTTCCAGTGGCTAATAAAAAATCAGCAGCTATTTTCTTTATCTGCTCTTTCTCTGCGTCGGTCTGTTTTTTAACCTCAACTGAACTACTTGAATATGGAGAAACTTCTTCTTTGCCTAATAGCATATTAGTAAATGCTTAAAGCGCTTGCTTACTCCGCGCTGTTCTTTCTAAAAAATTATAACTAAAATCTGTTAACCATTTTTCTCTCTGACTATCAAAGTCAACAATTTTTGTTTGCAAAAATGAATGCAATTCTGCAGCTGGAGCATTGGCTGATACTTTTTTTACATACTCGTCCAGATCAATACTGGATAACTCTTGAGCGACACGCAACGACATGTGCTTAGCAAGTTCTTGCGCTAAACGGTTAGCAAACTCCTCATCATCTTTTTGATCGTTAGTTAAAAGCTCGGCTTTGCTGAGCAATTCCCAAGCAAATTGAGAATAAAAATCATTGTTCATAGAAAAAAATTACGATTTATTATAGTGATATTTTAACACAATTTTGTCATTAATAAAACTAAAAAAATCTAATACCAATAATGACTAAACTATACATCGTTACAAAAAATAATAACTAAGTAATCAGTGCTAACTCAAATTTCGCACGATATTAATAATACTTAATTTAATAACAAGGTAAACCACCGTTTTTAACTGGGTAAATCACCGCCTCTGGCGGGGCAAGCCACATCCCATTTGTCACTTCGACGATCCAAGCCCTTCACGAAGGGCTGGAGAGGAGAAGTCTCTCAGCTTGTCTGAGCGCCTATCGTTCTTTCTTTAGTAATAGTGCCTCCTACATCCACCGACGTTTGTCATTGCGAACTCGCTAAAGGCGAGTGAAGCAATCCAGAAGCAATCCAGCGCCCAGCGCTAACTCAAACCCTGCCTGTCATTGCCTACCTGCCTGGCAGGTAGGCGAGGATCCGCCCCGCCAAGGGCGGATTATCGTCTCCTGGTATATATTTTTATTGTTCGACGATAAAAAAACACCCTGTCATTTCATTATGAAACAACAGGGTTTAATTCAAAATATTTTGTACATGATTTGTTGACCACGAGGTACGGTCAGAAAAATCTCGCGGGAGGCAGCGAATGTCACATCCGTCGGATGAACATAAGACCATCCTTCAGGGGTACCACCGGGATACCGCAATGTGTATTCCACATTGTAATTCTCGATAATAAACCTGTGGTTCGCTGGCACCACACCAATTGATATCTCTTTTCCGGTACCAACAACCGGCGTCATGTAATCAACAACGAATGCCGATTCAGGAATCTTGATGGTTTTGGCAACAGTTCTTTCGCCGTAGGTATAACCCCATCTTAATGGATTATCCTCTTTATTGAAAAGGTAGACAATTGAATTGCCAAGAATGAAAAATCCTAGCAGGGTGGTTAGAAATTGCAAATACATCACCTCTGGTCTTTTACTCCATTCTTTTTTTGCCAAAGGCAAACCCAGAACAACGGACACTGCTATTACCGCTAAAATACCTAACAATAATAATGGTACATGCTCAAGTGTCCACAGGTACCAATACTCTGCTATCTCAATAAATGCGTTAATAAACAAATAATACCCAAAAGCTAACACTATATGCTCTTTGTATTTTGTCCACCAACTACTTAAGACACCAGTTACTGATCCTGGTTTTTTGCTCACAAAATAGTAAACAAAATAACCTATCAGAGCAAGGATTGGTAACCATCTTAAAAAAAATACTGATAATAAAACTTGTATCATCTCTCTTACTCCTAATTTTCTTTCTTTTTCATTTTTTGTGATAGACCCGTCATATGCAAGACGCCGTCACCAATATAAAGTGGATTTCCTTTATCAGCAGATGTTTGTAAAGCAATTACTAGTCCCGCTGCTTCATTACCCTTTAAGGCGTCAGCTTCAGCTTTCTTAGCAACGGCGTTTATTTCTGCTTCCGCAGCTCTCGATAATGCTTTGGAATATTCATCTGGCAAGTCAGGTCTTGCCCAAACAACACTAGCCAAAACCAATCCTAACCGCTGAATTAAATCACTATTACGAATAGCCTGAAGAATATCTACACCGATTTTGTCAATATTAGCTGGATCAATCAAATCTTCAAAACCAGAACCGGCAGAAACTTGACGCACGCATTTATCAACTACTGAGAAAATTATTTTTTTCAGCTTAATCAAGTCCGTGGCGGTGGGATAAACTGTACCGACGTCAGGAATCAATCCTTGCAAAAACATACGGCGTAATTTTTTGGTAACTTCGGCATTATAAATAGCATCGCTTTCATTAACAACAAATACCAATGATACCTTAGCGCCAGTTAAAGTCATGTTCCTTTTAAGAGTCGTTGACTTGGCCGTATATATTTCTGGTAAATCAATAGTTTCGAATATTATTTCATGCGCACCAACAATATCGTATCGATGCATTTTATAAACCGGATAGAGATGAAACTTCATTCTATCATCTTCAGAATAAAATTCCACAGTCTCATAACTATCATTTTTACTAATAACTAAGGCCTGACCCTCAGTCATAGTAACAGTGGATTTGTCTAGCCAAATAGAAACCAGAATAACCACAACAAGAATCATTATTGCCAATAACATAGATCGCTCCTTTAATTTATATTTAATTTTCAAAAAACTTATTAATATTGTATTGTACACTATTTAACGAAATTTGTCAATAGCACCAACCCCAGGGGTTGGCTAAAAAACCGTTTTCTATAACTAATATTAGCCAATTTTAATGAAAAAAAATTGACCCCTGGGGTCAATTTTCTTGCTTAATTCTTCGATAAAGCCAATAAAATAGTAAAATACCAACTATTAATCGCAAAATGTGAAATATTAACACCCAACTACCGGTAATATTAATAACCAAACCAGTATCCCCAAGATCAAACCAACGATTCATATCATAGAGTGCTTGACTACGAGTTAATTTAAAATAAATCAAATCCCAAAATAAACTACCAAGACAACCGGCGGAAAAAAAGGCTAGTACTGTATTCCAGCTTGGCTTTAAAACTAAAACCAAAAGAAACGGCATCAAAAACTGACTACCGACGAGCCAAAAAAATTGCAAATTTCTGATGAACCACGCTGGTGTATGATAAGAGCTGTGTCCCCAAATAGTAGTATCAACAATAGATCCGCAGATCCAAAAAAATAATAGCACTACCATCATTAGTAAATAAGTTTTTAATTCTTTATTCATAGATTGTTAATTACTTTTTTTCAAAAACCATAGTATTGTTTCTTACCCACCAACTGACATCTTGCTGTTTAAATAAACGGCGCAGGTGATGAGAGAGTTGAGGGTGATAACAAAAGTTGTGGTCCGCGAATTTTTTCTGCCAATACTCATGAGGCTGCTCGTTGATATGACCAATACTTCTAGGCCCTTGGCCTGGTACTGCGGCCGTGAAAAAAATTCGCGGCGCCAATCGACAAAGTGAATCCACTAACGTATCAGCGCTCTCTTCCGGTAAGTGTTCGGCCACCTCAATGCAAGTTACCAAATCAAAAGTTTGTTTTAATTTCAATGGTTGGGTCGGGTCATGAATGATAATTTGTTGATGAACGTCCTTGATTTTATTGATAACTTCGGCGCCATCAACACCCATTACTGATACTTTCAATCGCTACCACTCTTTTAAATATAAACCATTACCACAACCAATATCAATAACTGATCTTGGTGACCATAATTGTTGTAGAATATTAACTACCTGAGCTGGAGAATCACCCTCTACTTGCTGAGAGTTAACAAAGAACCTTTCGTCATAAATATCATTAGCTACTACCATAATCATATTATAAAACAAGATGCTCCTGATTACTATTGAATTTAAATAAAATAAGCTCAAGTATATTAATACTCAAGATTATTAGACGTTTTCTATTTCTCACCACACAACTTGTTATGTCATTGGCATCACGAATCGTCCGGTATTTTGCAATAATTCCAACAGGAAGTCATAAAACCTTCCCACGGAGTCGATGTCAACTTCTTCATCTGGTGAATGTACCTTACGCATTGTCGGATCAAAAGAAATGATCTCAGCTTCCGGAAACATTCTTGACCAGACTGCACATTCCAGCCCGGCATGAACTGTTTTTACTTCCGCTCTGGTGTCATAAAGGTTCTGATAAACACTTTGGGCTAAAGCAAGTAACTGCGTGCCAAAATTTGGTTCCCAAGCCGGATAACGATTCAGAGCTTCGTATTTACCATCGGCTAACTGGAACACTGATCCAATTACTGACTCCAGATAATCCATTTGGGATTCGATTGAGCTACGATACATAGCGGTAATAAGTAGTTGATATCTACCAGCAACAATGTCAGTTTTGAGAATACCAATATTATTGGAAGTTTCCACCAAGGTTGGCTTATTAGGATCAAATCGTACGACGCCGTTCGGTAAAGCAGCGATCATTTGCAGTATTTTCTCTTGATCGTTCGGAAGTATTACTCCACCATCATCGGAATCCATCTTTTCTAAAGTGATCTGCAAATTTGGTTCTAGCGGACCATATTCCCGGCGCATTGCCGTAACTAAACCATTAAATATCAACATCGCTTGATCAACCTGATCTATTGGTAAGAATACTAAGGCTTCAGCCTCACTAGGTATGGCGTTCATTTGGTCACCACCGTTGAGAGCACTGACCTTTAAACCAAAACATTGCAGCCCTTGCAAGATTCGCCCCATTAGCTTAATGGCATTGGCGTAACCTAAATCAATTTCCATCCCCGAGTGACCACCTACTAGCTTAGTAATTTCCAAACGATATTCCTGATGGTTTTTCGGTTGGTTCACATAACCCAAATCCCAACTTCCATTCACGCGGCCACCACCGGCACAACCAATAAAAAATTCACCCTCGTCTTCCGAATCCAAATTAATAATCTTTCTACTCTTAATCCAGCTCGGATCAAGTGCCTTCGCACCATCAAAACCAACTTCTTCACTGGTGGTAAAAAGCAATTCCAGTGGTCCGTGCTTGATTATTTGGTGTTCCGCGATGATAGCGAGCATTGCTGCTGCACCAATACCATTATCCGCTCCCAACGTAGTACCATTAGCTCGCAGTAGACGATCGTGTAAAACAAATTCAATTGGATCATTAATAAAGTTATGATCACTACCTTTTCACTTCACACAAACCATATCCAAATGACCCTGCAGGCAAATTGATGGCCATTCTTCGCAACCTGGTGTTGCTGGTAGATAAACAACCACGTTATTCATCTGATCATATTTTACCAAAAAACAATTTTGGGCATAGTTGACTATAAAATTAGCCAACGTCGCTTCATTGCCCGATCCATGCGGAATGGCGCTGATATAAGCAAACATCTGCCACAATACCTGGTGTTTACCCAAATCTCCTACCAACTCATAGTTATTCTTTCTAATATCCTTCAAGGTATTACTCCTATATATTGTAATGAAATATGATTAATTGTAAATGAACAAAACTATTCTACTTTGAGAAGACATTATAATAATGCGAGTGATTTGTCAATACAACAAACCAGCCGTTATAAATAATCAAACAAAAATACACTTGGGCCGAATCCAGCCAAAGGCTGAATGAGGTTAAGTGTATTTTTAAAAGGAATCCCGCTGTTATAAATGATTAAATAAAAACATTCACTTGGTCTGAATCAAAGGTACTTTGATGAATAAAAGTGAATGTTTTAAAAGGAATACCGCTTCTCGCGAGAGGCGGGATGACGTGGTGGCGGGATGGAAGGGACTCGAACCCTCGACCTCCTGCGTGACAGGCAGGCGTTCTAACCAGCTGAACTACCACCCCACGTTATGAAATAAACGATTGATAAAAAACATTATGTCACAAACAATAAATTACTTTTAACAACTCCAGACTAAAAAATATTGTTTAAATTAACTCCCGCTATTATACATTTTTTTTAAACTTTGGCAAGAGTAATTGAACTAACCAATAAATTAGCACGCCCAACATCAATATTAAACTCAACCATTGAGGCCAACGTAAACCGCCATAAATAGCTACCTGATCCAGTCGCCAAAACTCCATCACAAACCTGATTACACCATAGCCAAATAAATAAATTGACAAGGACACGCCAACCCGCAAAAACTTTTTGCCACTAAAATAAAGCACAATGAATAAAGCTAAATCAGCTAATGATTCATAGAGAAATAAAGGATGAAAATAACTACTATAGAGATATTCAGCCGGTCTGTTTACCGGCTCAATAAAAATCTTCCAAGGCCAGCTAGTGGGGGCACCAAATAACTCTTGATTAAAATAGTTACCCCAACGGCCAATGGCTTGAGCCAAAGGTAAGACCATAACCAATTGATCGGCTAATTGCCCAAAGCTTTTGCGATTAACTAAACACCAAGCCAGTAATGTCACTGCGCCGCCCAAGATTGCTCCATGAATGGCTAATCCTCGTTGCCACAGGGAAAAAAATTCTAACCAGTTGAAAGAGCTAACTGGCCAATATACCACAGCGTCATAAATACGAGCACCGAATAAACCACCCAGCACTAACCAGAGAACTAAATCATCAATGTCACGTTGCTGTGCTAATGTTTTACCTCGGCGGATCAGATAGTAAGCTACTAAAATAGCGATCGCCAATATTAGACCATACCAATATATTTTAAACCAACCCAGCTCAAAAAGAACTGGATTGGGTATAAAATTAGACCAAAAGAATGTCATTAGTTAGCGTTTAAAGCCTGATCAATTATTTGTTTAAATGATTCAAACGGTACTGCACCTTTAATCAACTGACCGGCAATAAAAGTACCGGGTGTACCACTAACGCCATTGGCGATACCTTCCTGATAATCAGCATCAACTTTGCTTTGGTACTTAGCACTACTTAAACAATCATTAAATTTACTTTCATTTAACTTTAGTTGTTTAGCGACTTGCTGTAAAAAACTAATACCGCCAGATAGCTTATCCTGATCCTTATAAATAGCGTCGGAGTATTCCCAGAACTTATCCTGTTCATTCGCGCATTCGGCAGCGAGAGCTGCAGGTCTGGCTTGTGGGTGAATGGAATCTAGCGGAAAATGTCGAAAAACCCAAGCCACTTGATCCTTATATTGATTCATGATTTGTAACATGGTCTCGTGATGTCGGGCACAGAAAGGGCATTCATAATCAGAAAATTCCACCATCACCACCTTAGCGTTTTTACCGCCTCGGACTACTTCATTTTTTTGCACTGGCCGCAAATTTACGGGACCAGTTGGTTCCTCGCCATTATTAGGTTGTCCTGGCTGAGCTTGAACTTGATTGTTATTAGCAATACCGGAGGTGTCTTGATTCTTTAAGACATAACCTAATAAAACAAAAAAGCCCACAACAAACATCACTAAAACGCCAGCAATCAAACCCAAGATAAAACTAGTTTTGGGTGCCAGCTGGCTAAAAATACTACTTTTTTTATCGTCGTTTAAACTAAACATATGTTACGATTAATAATTAACTTCATAATTGTATAATATATTACCCGCGCGGTCAAAATATTATTGCTTGGTGCTTAGTAGTAAACCCTGAATGATTAACTGCCACTGTTCCAAAGTAATGACACCACTGGCAATTTGGCCATTCACAAAAAAAGTCGGTGTTCCCTTAACCCCAAGCTCTAATCCGTCGGAAAGGTCCTTTTTGATCTGATAAGAATTTTTTTTACTACTGACGCAATCATTAAATTTAGTGAGATCTAAATTCAAATTAGTAGCAATTTGTTGATAGGTACTATCGCTCAATCGGTCTTGATTGTTAAATAACGCATCATGAAAAGTCCAAAATTTATTTTGCTCAGCAGCGCAGGTAGCCGCCAAAGCCGCGCCATAACCCTCCGGATGTGTGTCTTGTAATGGGAAATTACGGAAAGTAAAACGAACTTGATCGCCATATTGTTCTAATAAGCTACTGATGATCGGATAACTTTGGCGACAAAAATGACACTGAAAATCAATAAAACCAACTATTTGAATGGGCGCTTCTTTATTACCTAGTGTTGGACTATAAGCATTATCCGCCAGGGCTGGATTATTAATCATCAAAATTCCTTCTTGCCGTCGATCATTAATCTCGGCTGCCCTTTTGAATATCGTAACGGCAAAAACCAGTAATAGCAAAACTAACAGAACAAAAAGGATCATCAGTAGAAGACCCCACCACTCGCGGTACCAAGGTCGTTCTTTGTTTCCCATGTCATACATAAAGAAAATATTTTAATTTTTAGTTTTGTCTAATGAAGACATATCGCTATTTGCCGTCTGATCCAATTTTTTGTCTGTACGTTCATCTTTATCGCGCCACCAAACCTGAGCACCAATGATACTAACAAAAACAACTAGAAGCAAAATGACGGCGATTTCTTTCAATAACTGCTTAGCGTAACCATAACCCTCACCTAAATAATAACCCAAAAACAGATAAATTGTATAGGATAATATCGCGCCAATAACATTGTATTTCCAAATATCACGATAACTTTTTTTGGTTAAACCATAAACCAGAAGCGTATTATGACCAATACCATAGATAAATTGGGTAAAAAAAATCATTTTACCCTTATGATTCAAAAAATGTTTCTTAATATAATCAACCCGTCGTTCAGTAAGAAAAATAAATTTACCATACTTCAATAAAAAGTCACTGCCATAGCGCTGACCTAGCCAATAAAAAAAATAATCACCAAGCCAAATAAATAATGGACCCAATAACAATGGCCAGAGTTTAAACACCCCGAGCGACAGCAGAAAACCACCAGCCCAATAAATCGGTTGTCCTTCCAAAACAAGTAATAAATAGAACAATAAATATCCGTATGTTGCTAAAGCACTATCCACAAAATATATGATTAATAATAATTAAATATTTTTCGGTTGCCAATTCAAAGCTAATTTTTGCTCCAGATGCCAAGCTAGAGAAAACATTTTACTCTCACTAAATGGCTCAGTTGTTAGCTGCAGCCCAATCGGTAAATCATTAGCGCCCCAAGCAATCGGCAAGGAAATAGCTGGCACGCCGATAATATTAGCACCCACCGTATAAATATCCGATAAATACATGGTTAAGGGATCGTCTGTTTTTTCACCCAAACGAAAAGCACTAGTTGGTGTCGTTGGTCCGATTAAACCATCGTAACGCTGCCAAACTTGGTCCATCATAATTTTTAACTGACGCTGAGCTCGCAAGGCTTTCTTATAATAAGCATCATAATAACCAGCTGATAAAACATAGGTGCCAACTAAATTTCTTCTTTTCACCTCACTGCCAAAACCCTCAGCACGTGTATTCTTATATCCCTCCCACAAACTTTGAGCACTTGCCGTCTGACCAAAACGAATACCATCAAAACGAGCTAGATTAGCCGACACCTCAGCTGGCATAATAATATAGTAAATGGCTAATACCTTATCGAGTAACGGTAAATCAATCTCCGTCACCGATACGCCCATACTTTCATATAATTTTATGGCTAATTCTAAACTCTGACGAACTTCTGGATGCAAGCCAGCGGACAAAAACTGTTTGGGTAGAACCAGTCGCAAACCACTGATCTCGTTACTGAGCTTAGTGCTGTACAAATCAACGGCCTTAGCGGTGGTTGTGGAATCGCGTTCATCGTGTCCGGCAATGCTTTCCAAAACATAAGCAGCATCAGCAACACTCCGACAAATAGGTCCTGCTTGATCAAAAGAAGATGTCATAGCAATCAAACCATAGCGAGAAACGCGACCATAAGTAGGCTTGACACCCACGACACCGCAAAAGCTGGCTGGTTGGCGAACCGAACCACCGGTATCAGTACCAATGGAATAAACACACAAATCAGCAGCCACCGCTGCAGCACTGCCACCCGAGGAGCCACCAGGAACATAGTCCGTGTTGTGCGGATTGCGTACTGGTCCATAAGCACTATTTTCATTAGAGGATCCCATGGCAAACTCATCACAATTGACTTTACCCAAAATTAATCCATCGCGCTGTTTTATTTTAGTGACCAAAGTTGCATCGTATGGTGGGATATAATTTTGTAACATCAAAGAGCCAGCTGTGGTCTTTAAATCCGCAGTGACAATAATATCCTTAATGGCCACCGGCACTCCAGTCAATGGTTTAATAATCTCGCCATGAGCTATTTTTTGATCTAGGGCTGTTGCCTGCTCCTGCACCTGCTGATTAATCGTTAAATAAGCATTCAAATCTTGCTGCTGATTGATTTTAGCTAAATAATAATCAACTAGCTCCCGACAAGAAAAATCTCGGCGTTGCAACCCATTCTGTACATCTTTAATCGATAAATATTCTAAACTCATAAATGTCTAAAAAACTGGTTTAGTTCTGATTAAATTATTTTCTACCTCACCGGCACAAGCTAAAAGTTTTTGCCTGGTGATTTCACTGATCGGTGCCACCTGATCAGCACGCCAAATATTGACATTTTTTACGGGATCGGCAAAGTGATCTATTTCCTCCGGACAAGATATGTCCTGCAATGATTGCACGTAAGCCAAAATACTGGACAGCTGCTTCAGTAGTCGATCCTCTTCCGCTGGGGTAATATTTATTTTAGCTAATTCTGCTAAATATTTTAGTTGTTTTTTATCCAAACTCATATATTTATAACTTTTCTATTTTAGCATTAAATAGGCTTTGCTCCAAATTATTAAGCTGATAACAATTTTTGTAAATCAGCTTCGGAAATTATTTTTAATGCCGCACCTTTTTTAATTAATTTCTCAGCTTGCTGTAACTTAGAACCGGATTCATGGCCAGCAACCAGATATGTTGTTTTCGCACTAACGCTGGAGCTGACTTTGCCACCAGCCACCCGTACGAGATCTTTGGCTTGATCGCGATCAAGTGTCGGCAAGGTACCGGTAAAGACAAATGTCTGACCAGCTAATTTATTTTCTTTAATCATGGCTTTATTAATTTGTACACCAGCGGTAAAAAGACACTCAACGAATTTCTGATTATGTCGATTGGCCAGCCAACTAACTAGCGAACTGGCAATCTTGCTACCCACCTCATAAACCGACTCTAGTTGTACGCTAGTGACACTTTGTAGAGCTGACCAACTATGCCAATGATTAGCCAAAAGAATCGCTGTTTCCATACCAACGTGCCTGATGCCCAGAGCGTAAATAAAATTAGCCAGATTAATTTTCTTAGCTTGTTCAATACTCTGCACTAAATTACTCGACGATTTTTCTGCAAATCGCTCCAATGGTTCCAAATCACCAGTTTTTAATAAAAACAAATCGGCAGCACTGCTGATTAAACCTTTATTAATTAGTTGCCCAATGATCTTTGGCCCCAACCCCTCAATATTAAAAGCTGGGCGACTGACAAAATGAATAATTTTTTCATTCTCCACAGCAAAACATTTTTTATTGGTGCAGTAATAATTCACTTCTCCCGTTGGTTGCACTAAAGCACTAGAGCATATTGGACAGCACCTCGGTATAAAAATTTTTTTCTCTTGGCCGGTTCGTAATTTAATTAATGTTTCCACAATATCCGGTATGACATCGCCAGCTTTTTGTACGACAACAGTATCACCAATACGCAAATTTAGTCTCTTAATTTCATCCAGATTATGTAAAGTGGCGCGTGAAACAGTGCTGCCAGCTACTACCACGGGTTCTAATACCGCAACTGGCGTTATCGTACCCACTCGACCTACCTGCCAGATCACATCCAAAACGCGAGTAGTAACTTTTTCTGCTGGAAACTTATAGGCTAAAGCCCAACGAGGAGCTTTACCGGTAAAACCTAATATTTTTTGTAGCTTTAAACTATTTACCTTGATCACTAAGCCATCAATACCATAAGGTTCTTGCTTTTTATGCTGTTGCCAATATTGATAAGCATCTTGAACTTCTGCTAAACTGGCGCAATGACGATGATGCTTATTTACGGGAAAGCCTAAGCCGGCCAATAATGCCAATTCAGCCACCTGTGTCGCAGGTCGAGTAACGCTTAAATCCTCTAGATCATAAAAAAAAGAATCCAAACCGCGAGTCGCAGTAACCTGGGGATTTAATTGACGAATAGATCCAGCTGCGGCGTTACGGGTATTGGCAAAAAGAGACTCACCACGCTGTCTTCGTTGTTCATTAATTTTATTGAGCTTATTATTATCCAGCCAAGCCTCGCCAACTACTATGGCATTAATTTTTTGGGATAAAATCAATGGCAAGCTATGAATAGTCTTCAACTGCTCACTAACATCTTCACCAATGACACCATCACCGCGTGTCGCGCCTTTTTGAAAAACGCCGTTTTGATAAGTCACGATTATTTTTAAACCATCAATCTTTAGCTCCACACAATAATCAAGTTTTTCATTTATTCCTTCTTGCCGCAAAATATTCTCTATTCTTTTTGACCACTCAACAACGGCGCTAAACTGAAAAGCGTCTTGCAAAGAGTATTGACGTATTTGATGTTTGACTTTAACAAATCTTTTCAGTGGCTGCCCACCGACACGAATCAAGGGCGAATTCAAACTTTTAAATGCTGGGTACTGCTCTTCTAGTTTTTTTAGTTCCTGCGTTAGCGAATCATACACTTGATCATCTACTTGCGGCGCATCTAAAACATGATATTGATAACGGTAGTCATTAATTTGCTGGGCTAGCTTAACCATTCTTTTTTTTATATCTGCTGTTGTCATAAACTAAAAAAATAACTGTAAATACTGCTGCCAAATCTGCTCACCCCACAAGAGTACCAGCCAAGTACCAATCACTAGAAATGGACCAAAAGCTAATTTGGATTGCAACTTGACTTGCTTAGTAATTAATAAATAAACAGCTACAATGGTACCAAGAATATATGACAAAATAAGAGCGAGAATAATCCAAGGCCAACCCAATAATAAACCCATGGCAACACCCAAAAAAATATCACCGGCGCCCACCCATTGTCCGCGCGATAGTAAATATTGCCCATAAAACCAAGCGCCTCCAATCAAACCAGCCATCAACGATAGTTGCCATTGATCACTAAAAATAATAACGTTCAACACGCCCAAACCAATCAAGGGATAAGAAAATTGATCTAATATATATTGATATTTGGCATCATATAAAAAAATCATCACCAAAAAAACAACTACCGCCAAATAATATAATAAGTATAACCAGTCCTGATAACTGGCTAAATAAAATGGTTGGGCTATCTGCCACAGGCCAATAATAAAAAGCAAACCAACTACTGTTTCTACCACTAAGTGTTCAGAGCTAATCCGGTGCCGACAAGAGCGACATTTTCCTCTTTGCCATAGATAACTGAAAATCGGAATTAACTCCCATGGTTTTAATAATACACCACAACAATCACTGTGTGATTTGGTACTCACAATTTTTTCTTCCTTAGCTGTCCGACTAACTATAACATTAATAAAACTACCCAGTGATGCTCCGAGGATAAACAGAAAAAAATAAAGAAAAATGTTGAGTAACATAAAGCTATTATAACATTTATCACCGTCTTTTTTAAGTAGTTATCTCTTGCTGTTCTCAAACTACAAATCACGGCATTATTACTCTTTTTTCCTGACACCATTATCAATCCGCTTCCCTGGTAGCTACGCCACTACCCATTTGTCACTTCGACGATCCAAGCTCCCCGTCCAGCCTTTCGCGAAAAGCTGGACAAGCGAAGGGCTGGAGAAGAGGAGTCTCTCAGCTTGTCTGAGCGGTCAACGTTCTTTCTTTAGTAATATCGTTTCCTACATCTACCGACGACTCGCTACGCTAGCGCTTGCGCAGCGAGCGGCGGAGTGGATCGCTTTCTTTGAAGGAGTAAATCGCCGATCATTTTTTGTAGTAGTGTACATCGTATAGGGCGGGTATTAACTTTTATTACTCGCATCCTGCCTGCTCGCCTCGCTGGAACTTCAGCGGAAGCGGGGTAGCAGTCGCGAGGGATTTCTCCCCAGCCTTTCGCGAAAGGCTGGATCGAAATGACTGAGGCTTTGGGTGGCTAGAGCACAGAGCACCAGGCTCAACATTCGCTTGTTATCGTCTCACTTTTATCACTGTCACTCTGGTGAAAACCAGAGTATTGTTCGACGATAAAAAACAGCTCAAGTTTATCCAACGCTGAGCTGTTTCCCAAAAATTTATACTAACCCTTACCAACTGGGTTGCTGACCACTAATCTCCAATTCACTGGCATAACAATAATTGTCTTTTTGACATTGCCATTCGTCATTATTATTTTCCAAAACAAACTTAATAAAATAACGCGAACCATCACCACTGGAACGATAAATATAGGAACGGGTATTTTTCGGATCAGATGGTAGTGGTGACATCAGTGTCATACCAACTGCTTCGTTGCCAAATCCTGCTTCGTTGCCCGTGGACAAAAATTTAACACTACTTAGATTAAAATTGTCCGCCAACTGTAAAGGATATTGCCCGACATCAAGGAAATACATATTTAAAGCTGCTTGCATCTGGCGAATATCGGAAACGCGTTTAACGTCACGACTCTTACTGTAAGCCGAGAAAAGAGTTAGAGTAAAAATAACAGCCACACCAAGAATCAAGGTAATAAATATTAGTAGTTGCAGCAGAGTAAAATATCTTTTTTCTTCCATATTTTTTTATAAATAATTATTGATAATTTTGATAATATCACTGGGATTAAGCTGTGATTTAATCATATACTCTTTTACCTGATACCGCCAGACATCCCGAATTGCTTCTGGCTGACTGACATTGGTTAAAACCAAAACCGGAATTTTTTGCAGCTCGGGTTGCTGACAAATTTTCATCAGAATCTCTTGACCAGACATAACCGGCAAGACTAAATCCAACAGTATTAAATCTGGTCGCTGGCGGACAATCTTTTGATAGCCACTCTTACCATCTAAAGCTACTATAACCTGATAGCCGCTCTTGGTTAATTTGGTTTGATACATCTTCGCCAAAAAAGCGTCATCTTCAATCAAAAGAATTTTTTTCTTAGCATTTTTTACCATCTTAATGACCGTCTTTCAATGCTAAGCCGACAGCTACCGCCATCGTCGGACCCATTTTTTCCAGTATCGCCTTCAGATCTGACCGGTAAATCATCTTTTCCCAGGGATTGGCTACATATACCGGCAAGGGAACTATCTCCATTAAATAGGCAGTGAGATTGGCTAAATAAGCGGAGCCACCGGTTAATAAAATATGTTCAATTTTTTTATCTGACTGACCTTGATAAAGATCTAAAACGTATTTTATCTCAGTAATCAAAGGATTTAATGTCTCCATTACTGCTGGTGGTAAGGATTGTTGATTGGTACTGTTTAAACCAAAATCAATTTTAAATTGCTCTGCCTGATCCCAACTAACTCCCAGGTTATCAGCGATGGATTTGGTAATAGTGGTGCCACCAACATTAATACTACGACTAAGAACGGGTAAATTACCATCTAATAAATATAGATCCGAGCTTAAAGCGCCAAGGTCAATAACCATAGTCAATTTGTTAGCTGCTAACGTCAAGCTACGAGACAAAGCAAAAGCCTCAGTTTCAATCTCTACCAATTTCAAACCAGCTGCTTGAAAAGTTGCGGCATAACGATTAATCAAATTCTTTGGTATCGCCGTTGCTAGTATGCGATAAAAATCCGTTTGTTTACTTTCGATTTTACTATACTTACCCCGACTATCAATATTCACATCTTTAATTTTGCTGACCCCTACCGAATGCTCCTGCGCTATTTGCCAACTCAGGGCGACTTGATCAAGCTGCCAGGGAATATATTTTTGTACCTCCCGACCAACAGCGGCGGGAATATCCTCTGCTGCGACTTTGGGAATATTGATCACAGAAATAAAAGCAGCATAAGTTGGTAAGGAAGCGATGACCGTGGAACAATTAGCTCGGCTTTGGGTTACTAAACTCTTTAATGCTTGCACAACTTTTTGTTGCTGTTCCGCACTTTCATCGTGAATAAAATCATTAACTAAATCAATATAACCAAAAGATTCCAGGTTAACACTCTTGCCGGTAAAGCCCAACTGAATTAATTTAATCCGCGCTGGTCCAATATCAATACCCAAATAAGATATCTTTTTGTTAAACAAATTACTAAATAAACCCATAATATTATAATGTCAGAAAATAGTCTTTCTTGTTCTTAGGACTGCTTTATTATACAATTTAATGGAGTTTCTCGCAATAATATGGGACTTTCAACACCGGGAGTTGCCAACACCGGGAGTTGAGTCATTGCCAAAAGATAATTATCGTGCTAAACTCAGCCTACTTATTAAATAATCTTATCCATGCTATTGAACCATCTGGCTTGCCTACGGGCAATCTTTGGCACAATAGCCCTTGTGGGAAAATTGGTCGCTGCAAGGTGAGATTAAATCAAATGGACAAAAAACATTACGAACTAACCTATATTATTTCTACGGCAGTACCAGAAAATGAGCATGAGCAAACAAAAAAAGAGATTATTGATCTCTTGGAAAAAAACTCCGCTCTGATCACTGACCGCCAATCGTTAGGCAAAAAAAAGTTAGCTTACTTAATTAATAAAGTTCGCCACGGCTATTATGAAGTGGTGGAATTTAATGTCGAGCCTTCCTTCGTTAGTAAAATCGATGAACAATTAAAACTCAACAATAATGTGTTGCGCTTTTTGTTAACGATTAAAAAAGAGTTAACCAACGAGGAAAAAGAACACCAAGACCGAGCCCGAGCTTCCATTGATAAAGAAATTGAGGAAGAGAGCAAACCGGAGAAGGTAACACAAAAAGTAAGTTTAGAAGACCTCGATGAGAAATTAGATCGCATTTTGGAATCTGATGATCTTATCAAATAACTAATAAACTTCATCTAACAAATTAATTTCATCCTTATGGACCTCAACAAAGTAATGATTATCGGCCGTCTCACTCGGGATCCAGAAATTAGAACAACAACGAGTGGTGAACAAAATGCCAATCTTTCTATTGCTACCAATTTTTCTTGGAGTGACAAAAGTGGCCAACGCCAAGAGCGCAGTGAATTTCACAATGTTATTGCCTGGCGTAAATTAGCGGAAATTTGTCAAAAGTATTTACATAAAGGCAGTCGTCTTTATGTGGAAGGACGCTTACAAACAAGAAGTTGGGAAGATCAAAGTGGTGTTAAAAAATACCGCACAGAAGTTGTCTTAGAAAATTTAATCATGCTCGACTCCAAAGGCAGTGGCGCTGGTAGCGCTACTACTGAGGAAGAACCAGCAGCGCCCGCCGATAACAACCTTGACGAAGAAATCAATGTTGAGGACATACCTTTTTAAACTATCATCACCATCATGAAAACAATGAACAAAGCCAACAATGCTAAACCAATTAAAAAATACTGCTATTTTTGTACTAATGCTATCAAAGAGGTTGACTATAAAAATATTCAAATCATTCAAAAATTTTTATCTTCCTATGGCAAAATCGCCCCACGTCAACGTAGTGGCGTCTGCTCTCCTCATCAAAGACAATTAGCGCAAGCCGTGAAAAGAGCTCGCTATCTGTCTTTACTCCCCTATACCTCAAAATAGCAACTTACTACTTATTAGTTAGTTACTAATTTTATTAACTCCTGATAAAATACTATTATGTTGTCAATGAGCGAAATAAAACTGGGCGTGATGGTTGATATTAATAATCAGCCATACCAAGTGGTCCTAACGCAACACATCAAAGTGGGACGCGGTGGAGCTAACTTACGCACCAAACTAAAAAATCTAATGACCGGTCAGGTACTAGAAAAAACTTTCAGTGGTAGCGATCGCGTCAACGAAGCTGACTTGCAAAGACAAAAAGCTAACTTTCTCTATCGCGATCAAGATACTTATTTTTTTATGAACAATGAAAGTTTTGAACAGTTTGAATTGACCAGCGAGGAAATCGGTTTTGCGGCCAACTTCTTAAAAGACGGTTTGACTGTTGATACTATGATTTTTAATAATCGACCGGTATCAATCAAACTACCAAACAAAGTGGAGCTCAGAGTTACTGAAGCACCACCAGGCATTCGTGGTGATACGGCTGGCTCAGCATCTAAAATGATTACCCTAGAATCTGGCGCCCAGATCAAAGCGCCGCTATTTATTAACGAGGGCGATGTCATCCGAGTAAATACCGAAACTGGCGAATACGGCGAAAGAGTCTAAATTATTATTCAAAAAAAGCAGGGTTATTTATACTAACTCTGTTTTTTTATCGTCGAACAATATAAAACTATATACCGAGAGACGATAATCCGCCCCGTTTGACAAAGCGGATGAACCACGTCCCATTTGTCACTTCGACGATTCAGTGTCAATTGTTATTTAATAATATTTTTCTCCTTTTCCTTTTGCCTGTTCCGTCTAATCATTTCGATCCAGCCTTTCGCGAAAGGCTGGGGAGAAATCTCTCGCGACTGCCACTAGGCAGGATGCGAGTGGTGAGCGTTAGTTATTCAGTACAATGCAGACAACTACAAACAATCGCTGGTGACCTACCTCGCTCCGTAAAACGGGGCGGGGAAAGCACACAACATTTTCTCGCATGCGCGAGAGACTTCTCCTCTCCAGCCCTTCGCTTGTCCAGCTTTTCGCGAAAGGCTGGACGGGGGGCTTGGATCGTCGAAGTGACAAAGGCTTTGTGTAGCCAGAGCCCGAGCGCTAAGCCCAACAAACGTCTGTCATTACCTAACTAACACTGCTGAATTATATAAAAAAAACGAGTCTACTAAACTTGTTAAATATGACAAATAAATAACTTGGCTTATCTAAGTTTGGATAGTTACACCACCATCTTGATTAATAATAAACTGAGTCCATTGCCACTCTCCAGCAGTTTCATCCCAATAAACCATTGGTACATATTGTCTCTTAATACTAATTGGCAAACTATTAGTAATCGACAGCGCCAACATTGCCCCTTCGTGCTTATTAAGTTCTAACTTATCTACCAAAACCATTCTGAGTGCTTGCGCTAAAATTGGACAGTTAATTTTTTCCTGCATCAGCTTTCTGACCACACCAGCACTATAAGAAAAGGAAAGCTGTTTTTGCAAAATACCATGAAAACGATGATCGTCCTGCCAAAGTGCAGATAATTTATCCTTACTTGCTAAGTAGTACAAAATAATAATAACTTCCGGCGTTTTATTTAGTCCCAAATTGCTCCATAAATAATCATAAATGGCCGGCCAATTTTGACCAGCTGCTCGTTCTAAATCAGCTATGTTTTTAGAGAATTCACTACTCTGGATAAAATTCAACCATTTTTCTTTGTTCAATTTTCGTTCCTCAGCGACAATCATTTTTTCTATCTGTTCATCAGACGCCACTGCTTCATTAGTATAATTATTTAAAAATTCGTCCTGATCTTCAAGAAACAATAAGAAGTTAGCTTGGAAATTTTCTCTCATCTTTTCTTGCAATTCTTGCGCTTCAACTGGCGCAACGCCATATTCTGTTTGCAAAAAGTCAGCAACTTCCATCCAATCCAATGTGTCACTGAGGATTAACTGCAACAATTCAGTTACGGACAAATGATAGCGTAATGTTAAAAGCACCAGCGCTGATTTAACCGTTGGCTGCTTAAAAAAATTTTTAATTGCTTCTTGGTCTTGCATAAACTTAGTTCTCTGAATTACTTTTTATCTTTCGTTTTATCAGTCTGACTATTCTTATTGATTTGATCCATCTTCTTATTTAATTTCTTATCGCGCATAAAATCCACAAAGTTTCTCGTATTCTGACTTCTAGCCGTTGTCTCACTGCCACGTCTAATACTGTCAGCTATGTCCTTGCCCATGCCCGTAGTGTCTTTACCTAAATCCTTAGTGGCATTTTTAATATCCTCAAGTCCTTTTTCCGTGCCACTCAAATCAATATTAATCTCTGGGGTACTACCCTTAGTGTCGGATTTGGTGCTGGCCCTAGTTTCTTTCTTTTCTTCGGCAGCTGTCGATTCGGTTTGCTGTTGAGACTGAAAAGTTTTGTTCATTTGCGCCTGACTATCCAATTTTGTTTTATCCTTAGCTGCCTTAGCTGAAAGACTACTAATCTCTTTATCATAATCCTGGTTTGACAGTTGATTAACTTTAACCTCATCTGCGGCAAATTTTGCATAATCACTACTTTGCTTTAACAGATCTTTAAAAGCATCTTGCCCAGTCAGCTGACCGCCGGCACTCTCGGATTTGGCTTTAATGCTTTCTTGTAACTCTTGAGCGACAGATTCTAAATTCAAATCATTACTAACAGCACCGCTATTTTTCAATATTCCTTTAATCTTTTCTAATCCTTGAATGCCCAGCAAATCGTTAGGATTGATACTCTTGTCAGTTCGCAGGGCCGAGGCAATGGCCGAGGCACCACGACTATTGTCATTATAATCAGTCACTTTCTTAGCACTTGTCACATTGGTTTGCTGTTGTTCCGACCGTACTTTATTTATTTGCTCAACCTTATCATAATATTTAGCTTTCTCTTTTTCATGTTGCTCGGCGTCATAATTACTAGCCTTCTTTTGTTCTTGCTTATAGTCATTTTTTTCAGCTCGTCGCTCCAAGAAACTCTTGGCCTTTTCAGCCATTGGCACAGTACTAGTACCTACTTCAATTCTCTTCCTCATACTTTCGGGTAATCGCGGTTGATCAGTGGCCGGGCCACCGGGTTTGGTTTCATTCACCAAAGCATCATTAAAGTACTCCTTAGCAATGTCTTGCTCGTTCATCTTAGCAAAGTTAGCTTTACCGCGTGTTTGCTCAATGTGCTGCTTAGCCTTTGCTTGATCATCATGCGTTAAGCTATTCCAAAAATCTTTTTGCACCTGCCCTGTCGGATCATTCTTTTCTATTAAGGCATGACCAAATTCATGATAGGTAGTATCCTTGCCTGTTACTGCGCCGCTAGCAACCTTATTCTTTAGGGAGATACCGTTATTGGCCACATATTCTTCATCGGAAAGTGTTTTGACGGCATTATCGGCGCCGATTAACTGCTGATAAATCACATTTTTACGCGGATCATTATCTAGCACCTTCTTTTCCTCAGGCGTTAAGGAACCACTCTTCAAAATTTCTTGCTCCTCAGCCGATAGCGTAGTTGCTTCATAACGAGCTTGCCCTTCAGCGCCCAGATCCATACCCTGATTGATCATGTATTCATACTGCTGATGCTCGTCATGTTTAGCTTGGACTTTATCATAAGCAACTTGTTTCTTTTCTAAATCCGTTACCTTCTTCATCTTTTCCTCGCCCGAGCCTGGAGTATTATATAATTCTTGAGCTTGTTCACGCATCTGCAAGAGATCAACTTCTTTACCGTCCTTACCATGCGGTACGGTAATACCAAAATTCCTTAAGGCTATCCCCAGGTCTTTATTGGTAGATGCTGTTTGTAAATCTTCTTTTTGTTCACTAATCATCCCTTTCATACCTCTGGCTGCTACTAATGCTTCTTCACCACGCAAATGAGCACCAACTCCTTGCAAATTCATTCCTGTTCTTTCATTGAGCTTATCCATACTAACAGCAGCAATAATATTTTCTGGTCTTTGATCATTCTTCAAAGAACCCATAGTTACACCATCATAAGAAAGTGGTTGCTGCTTAGCAAATTTATCATATTCTGCTGGTGATAAAATATCTTGTTTTTCCACCTCGGATAATTTATTGTATTCTTTACCATAAAAATTATCGGCCATAGCTGGGGCGTTCTCCCGAACAAAATCTTCTTTTTTCATTGTCTCAGTTACGCCCTGGCCGTTACTGATAATAACATTGTCTGCCTCCAACTTCTCAATCTTCCAGCCGCCAATACCCGCGCTATTTTTCACTTCCGTACCAACTATACCCTCAATGTTTTCCCCACTAGCTAGCTGCTCTGCAGTATTATTGGCCCGTTCAATATCTTTATCTTTCAGATAATCAGATTTGGATGTCTTTATCTTACTAACATCAACACTGGTATTGCTACTTAATTTACCATTTCCGAATTCGTCTTTAATATCATCGGCGTCATCAATATCTCTTAATTTTTCATCGGCAACATACCTACTATCTTTGGAAATGGTATTATCCCACGCTTCCTTTAAGGCGGTTGACTTAGTTGGATTTGTTTTCATTTGCCACGCTGCACCCTCAATAAACCTATTTAACGTCATTTGCTTATCTTTAGCTTGCGATAAATTCTTTGCTCCTTTGACATCATCAACTCGTGCAGTATATTCTCTTTGCCAATCTTTCTCCTGTGTTGGCATATCTCGTTTGGTAAAATCTTCATCGCCATACATGACACCAGCTGCTCCTGGTTTAATAGCATTGTCTTTATCAAAAACCAATCCACTATTTTTCAATACTCCATTACCAACTTCTTTACGTTTATCTTCAGCGTTTTTCCTGGCAGCGTTTTTCTTATTGACTGCCGCACGGAAAGCACTGTTTTTACCAAAAATAGCGTTAGTTGCTACATAACCAGCAGCTACTGGGGCAGCAAAAGCACCAGCTATTGATAATGCACCGCCGCCTAATGCCGCTGTGCCGGCCATAGCAGCTACACCGCTTGTTCCACCACGCAAAGCAGTTGTTTTAATTCTTTGACCCTTATCATCCCACTTCTGAGCCATATCCCCCAAAGCTTGATAACTTTTGTCTTTGAAGCCCATCTTATCCAAACGATCCGTCCACTTGGCAGCGGACTTATCTTTTCTCATTTGTTTACGATCATTAAGAACTGTTTTGGCTAATTGCATAGTTCCGCCAGCAGCAAATCCACCACCGACTTTGTTGGCTAAATTCAATCCGCCACGAGTCGTGGCCTCACCCAATCGACTAGCGCCTGATCCTAGCATCTTCGCACCCTTTTGCGACAAGCCCTTCATCCCAGCAAAAGCTTTTCCGCCCATCTGACCAGCAGCACCGCCCATCTCCTTGGCAGTATTCATGCCAATAATCAACATCGCCAAACCGATCATGTACTGCAAGATATAATTGGTGTTAGATAAAATTCCATTACCTGCTGTTTGTGACACATAGTCCTTAGCATCAGAAAAATTATTTCCGCTCTGCGCCACAACTGATAAAGTTAACCACAGAAAAAATGCTAAAGCTGGTCCAAAGACTAGCTGTTCGCTAAATTTTTTCCACCAAGTGCTGCTATACGCGCTAAATTTACCGGGAATGGCGGAAAATAAATAAGCCAATGGCGACAAGACGATCAAGATCCATAAAGTCACAATTCTGACAACTAACATGACCGTCATGGCAATCAATACTAACAAAAGGATGAAGGCAATCACTACTGAAAAAATAATACCTAAAGAAATGGTTAAATTGTCGCTGGCTGTTTCTTCACCAGAGTTAGGATCAATCGTTGTTGTCTGCGACAACATATTATTAATTTTGAAAGCTTCAATAAAACCGACAGCTAACATATCCTGAAAAGCCGCCACAAAAGTCAACATCACCACTTGTGATACATCAATCAAAAAACCGCTGATCGTTTTGGAAAAATTAATCAGCACGGCCATATAAATCAATTTCTTCAAAGTATTTTTATAGCTATAACTATCAATTCCCAGCACCGTGGCAATGGAAATAATCAACAACATCACGATAAAAAACATGTTACAAACATCGCGAACTAGCACCCAGCCAGTGACTACAGCTGGTGCGTAAATAAAATCATTGAATGATGCCACGTTGGTTAAAACAGCCAAAACCAATGTTATGATCATGCCAATAAACTGCAATAATAAACTACCTAACCAGCCAACAATACTATTTACAAAGGCGCCAATGCCCGCATAAGCCAGATTCGGCACGATTAAAAAGACCAGTAATAACAAACTGGCCAAGATAACTTGGTTTCTTTTTTGAGAAAACATGCGTCTCACTAGACGCGTAAATTTGGCTGAAGCCAAAATAGACAGATGTTTAAAATTAATTGTTCTGAACAATAATATTATACTAAAAAAGTCATCATTTGCCAACAATCCGCATCCCGTTTTTGTCACGCCCTCTCTTTAACCCGTTTTCCTGATCCCCTGATTATCTTATGCCCTGATTCCAGCGCTAGCTTCAAACCCGCATGTCTTATCGTGCCATTACCCATTTGTCACTTCGATCCCGCCTCTCGCGAGAGGCGGGAGAGAAGTCTCTCAGCTTGTCTGAGCGTGTATTGTTCTTTTATTCGTAATATTGTTTCCTACATCCACCGCCGTCTGTCATTGCGAATCCCGCCAAAGGCGGGTGAAGCAATCCAGAGCACAGAGCGTTAGCTTCCGCCGCCCGCTGCGCCAAAGCGCTAGCGTGGCGAGGAGGCGGACCCGCCTTTGGCGGGCAAACGACTAATACACGCACTCAACTTTCACCCTCTTAACCTGATCCCCCGATTCCCAATGCCCTATCTGACAGCAGATTCAACACCAGGAGTTGCCAACTCCCGGTGTTGAACTCCAAGACTTGACAAAAATCTTTGATCGGTGTAATATCTTGTGCTATTCTGGAAATAAGAAAACATAGCCTCTGGGCTAGACAATAACTTGCAAATTAACAAATAAATAAACATAAACTATAGGAGATCCTCATGAAACGCATGATTTTCTTTTTTATCTTCACGATGCTGACTTGCT
>PFPO01000045.1 GCA_002793075.1 Candidatus Komeilibacteria bacterium CG_4_10_14_0_2_um_filter_37_10 | reverse complement strand
ATGATTATTTTAAAAAAACAGAACAATACGATCGTGTCGTTACTGATGGCGCTAAGGTTATTGATGCAGTATTAAAAGTTACTGATCATGATATTGAAGAAGCGGTTTTATCCGGCGCTGATTCTCTAGAAAAAGTACAAGAGAAGACCAAAGTTGGTTTAGGTGATCCAACTTGTTTGCCAGAGGTTGAACAATTGATCAGATTTTATCGGGAAAAATATTTTGGTATCTAAGTTATAAATAAAAAACACTCTCAATGTTAGGAGAGTGTTTTTGTTAATTTTGTGAGTAAATATTGACTGCGGCGTAAGAAATAACTATTATTCTTATTATTTTTTCGCAGAATATGAATAGCTTTCAAGAGTGCTCTTCGATCGTTTTTTTTGTTTGACGAGTAAAGATATCTTGCAAGATAGTTATCTGTTGTTGATCGGAAAGTCCAGTCACGTTGAGGAGAATATTTTCCACTACCAAGTTCATTGCTTTACTCCGTGTTTATTCTTTTTTCTTTTTTCTCTGGCGGAAGATAGCAGTGAGACCACGGAATTTTTGTTTAAAATCTAAACCCGGTCCAACAATCCAGCGACGACCAATAATGAAACCAATATAGCTCGGTTCAAATATCAGTGGTTCATGTTTCTTTTTCAGACATAAGGCGCAAACTCTAACTCGTTTGGTTTTTTCACGAACATAATGATAAACAAAATTCATCGTCAGTCCTTGATCAATTACATCTTCCACGATAATGACATTGCGTTTAGTCAAATCAGCATGGGGCTCACTAACTAATTTTACCTCGCCACCTTCTTCACTATCGCCATAGCGTGTCGCTCCAATAGTATCAATAGCGTGACGTAAACCTAATTTTTCCAACTGGCGAGACAGATCAACGCCAAAATAAATACCGCCCGTGAGGACAAAAAGTAGAATCGGCAGATTTTTTTCATCTTGTTGCTTATGATATCTCTGATAAATTTCCCGGGCGATTTTTTTGATTTTTGCCTTGATTCTTTTTTTGCTGATGAACTGATCATAACGATCTCCACCGATAGACAGTGTTTTTGCTTTCATACTTTACTCCTAATTATTTATGTACTGTGAATAAATCTTAGCTTATCGGTATTTAGGCCATTTTGTCAAGCTTTGTCAGAAAGTTTATTTGGTTATATTATATTAGCAGCATTAAGAAAATATATGTTTAAATATCAAGGTTTAACGATTGAAAAATTTAATCACGACACCATTTTTGTCAGAAATCAGCACAATATTTACTTTGACCCTTTTCGCGTTGAGATGATCAATATGCCCAGAGCCGATATGGTGTTCATTTCTCATCAGCACCCTGACCACTGCAGTCCTGAGGATTTAGAAAAGGTGATCAAAAGCGACAGTTTAATCATTGCCTCGCATTTGTGCCAGCCACTATTGCAAAGATTTCAGCAGGAAAAGGTTTTTTTAAAGCCTGGTGAGGGGATTGACTATCGGGGCGTTAAGGTTTTGGCTGTACCCGCTTATAATACCAATAAATATCGAGCACCAGGTCAATTTTTTCATCCCCGTTCCGAGGGCGGTTTGGGTTATTTAATAGAAATAGATAATATTCGCCTTTATTTTGCTGGTGACACAGATGTCATTGAGGAAATGTCTGATTTTGGCTCCATTGACTTAGCCTTTTTGCCGGTTAGCGGCACTTATGTCATGGATGAAAAAGAAGCCGCGCAAGCAATCGCTAAAATTAGACCAAAAGTTGTAGTGCCGATGCACTATGGTTGCGTGGCCGGTGAATTAAAACAAGCTTTTGCTTTGCAGCGCTTGACTGATTTGGCAGAAATTAGGGTTTTGAATTAATTTGTCCACAGTTTGCTAATATCAATATCTAGTATTATAATTCTGTTTGGATGCACAACATATTGTGTAGAGCTACATTCGTATCAATATAATTATTTTCTGAATAGCTCTATTTTTTTTCGGATTTGATTTACTATAAATTTACGATAAATATTAATTTAAATATATGAATCAGCAGCAAGACAAAATTATTGAAACCATTTCTTTGTCTGACGATAGACCCAATCAAACAAGTAATGAGCGGTTGGTAAAAAAAGAAACCAGCAAAGAAGCTCCTTTGACTGGCTTGCAAGGATTGAAGGTTGATTATTATTTTTCCAAACCCGACATTGATCCTTATGATGAAATTGAGTGGGAGTTACGCGAGGCATCTATTACTAACGAAAAGGGCGATGTAATTTTTTCTCAGAAAGATGTGGAGGTTCCTGCTAGCTGGACACAGGCGGCTACCAATATCGTGGTCTCAAAATATTTTCGCGGTCGTGTTGGCACACTAGAGAGAGAAAGAAGCGTTAAACAAATGGTTAGTCGCGTTGCTGACACCATGGCCCAGTGGGGAATTGACGGTGGCTATTTTCATTCCGAACAAGATGGCAAGATTTTTGGTAAAGAGTTAACTGCTTTGTTAGTCAATCAATGCGTTGCCTTCAATAGTCCGGTCTGGTTTAATGTCGGTATTGAAAAGCATCCTCAGTGCTCAGCTTGTTTTATTAATTCAGTCAAAGATGACATGCGTTCCATTCTCAGTTTAGCAGTAACCGAGGGTATGCTTTTTAAATATGGCTCAGGCACGGGTACAAATTTTTCTACGCTCCGTTCGTCAAAAGAGTATTTGCATAATTCTGGTGGTAAGTCCTCCGGCCCTGTATCTTTTATGCGTGGCTTTGATTCTT
>PFPO01000044.1 GCA_002793075.1 Candidatus Komeilibacteria bacterium CG_4_10_14_0_2_um_filter_37_10 | reverse complement strand
GACTGGAATTCTCTTGAAACCCAAAGGGAAACCCCGTATGAAAAAAAGCTATCTAGTTAAGATAGCTTTTTTGAGTGCGGGGAGGAGGTCATTATTCTCGCGTAGTAGTGAAATCATTCACAGAAAGTCCGTAATATAATATACTTATAGATATGAAAAAGGTTGTCAGTTATTTATTGGTCCTAGCTGTGTCTTTTTTGGTTGCTGGTAATGTGGGACAGGCAGCGATGACGATTACCAACGTTTCAATATTTGGCATTGCTAACAACAGTGCAATGTTACACTGGCGGACGCCCAATGAATGGACGCGCGCTATTATTTATTATGGTTTACAATCGGATAATCTAGATAAGAATATTATTTATGTTGCTTATCACGAGGATCACGAAACAGCTTTAACGGGTTTGGAGGTTGATAAAACTTATTACTATCGTATCCTGGCGATCAACCAAGCCAATCAAACAACGCAAAATTTTATCCAAAGTTTTTCTACGAAGGATATGAAAAGTACCGTCAAGCCCAGTTTTGAGGTGGCGGAATTGGTACAAGCATTATCCGACGCTGTTTTGATTAAGTGGGAGACAAATAAAGAAACAAAAGCTACTATTCGTTATGGTAAGGATCAAGACAATCTCAATCAAAACACTGGTTATGGTGCCTTGGATAAAAACCACTATTTATTTTTTGATGGCCTAGAACCTAACAATAGGTATCATGTGCAAATTGAGGCTGAGGATCGCGATGGTAACAAAGAATTAAGTAGGGGCATTGTTTTTAATACCTCGATCAATCCGACAACCAAACCAGATTTGCAAATTAATAATATTGAACCACAGAATTATAATCCCGAACTTATTTTTAATGACCGTGCCGTTATTAAGTGGCAAACAAACTATGCCGCTAGGGGCACTGTTTATTATGGGACGTTGCCAGATCGTTTGGACAAAAGTGTTAATACTACAGACTATTATCCAGTAACAGCACAACGAGTTGTTTTGGCCGAACTCAAAGCCCAGACTATTTATTATTATAAAATCAAAGCCCACACCAGTTTCTACAACAAAGAAACAGAAACCAAGGTGATGAGTTTTAGTACTGGTAAAGAAGCAGCGCCAGCGGTTAATGTTTTGGATAGTGATGGCGATACACTCAGTGATGAGTATGAGCTGCAAATTGGTACTGATCCCTTTAAAAGTGATAGTGATAGTGATGGCTATCCTGATGGTACAGAGGTACGTAATGGCTATAACCCCCTAGGCCTTGGTAAGGCGCGCGGTGCTGGCTTTAAATATAATCAAATGCGTTTACCGCTAGGATTGGAGCAAAAGTTAGCCTTGGAATTAAAACAAGAATTACAAAAAAAAATCGGTCAACTGAAAATAGCCAGCAAGGATTGGTCAAATTTTGTTAATGCCTATGTGTATGGCAATTATCCAATTGAAGTTTTAACCAAAGCAGCAGTGAAATATAGCAATCAGTTGATTAGTACTACTCAGCCCTGGGATACTTGGCGCGAAAATGCAACCTATAAAAATTATATTGATAAAAAATAGAAGTCTCATTGCCACCTCGACAAGAGGTGGTCTTTTTTATATGATAGAGTTATGCAGTCTAAACTTATAATAATAATTTTAATATTGGTAAGTGGCTTGCTGGTTAATGAAATAATTTATGGGTCAGTGTTGGCAGTTAAAAAAAGTTTACCACCGGAAAAAACTTGGCAAGAAATTCAGTCCTTGCCCCTCGTGACACCGAATAAGGAAGTCGTGAGTAATAATGCCACTACTCCCATAAAGTCATTGCCCCAGCAAGTAAATTTAGCAGTACCATTTTTGGTGCAGGCACCAGATGGTAATTGGCAGTTACCGTACCAAGAGAGTTGCGAAGAAGCAGCGATGTTAATGGCATATTATTATTGGCAGGGTAAAAAACAAAATCCCACCAAACAAGAAGCTAATAATGACATCTTAAAGCTAGTCGATTGGCAGAATAAAAACAAGGGAGATTACCGAGATACGACGATTTCTCAAGTAGCGACTATTGTTCAAGAGTATTGGCATTATCAAACAGAAATATTAGAACGCCCCACCGTAAAGCAATTGAAAAAATATTTAGACAACGGTTATCCAATCATTGCTCCATTTTATGGGCGAGCTTTGAAAAATCCGTATTTTCGTGATGCTGGCCCTCTGTATCACATGTTAGTACTGAAAGGTTATCAAGACGACAAGTTTATTACCAATGATCCTGGTACACGCCGGGGGCAAGATTATGTTTATACTATGACGGTAATCATGTCAGCGCTTCATGATTGGAATAGTGGTGATGTGCTCAGCGGAGAACCAAGGGTCTTAATTATTAAAAAAACAAGTCGTTAGTAAATCACTGTAACGTAATGCGCCTTTGGGCGTCATAATAGTTATCAAGGGTAAAAGATAAAGATATGAAAAACTTAGAAAATTTAGAAAAAAAGATGAATATTGGCTTAAATAGTTGGTTGCCACAAACCAACGGTGATTTTGTCGCCCACCAGATGGATAGTTGCGAACGTGACTATCACATCATCATATCGGCTTTAGCCCAAGCATCTTATACTGATAGGTCCAATACGAATTTTATGACAGATACGGTATAAAAATTAATTTGTTATTACATATATTAACTGGGTTAACCGATGAGGATAATCCAGTTTTTTTATAATATTTTGTACATTAAAATAAGGAATATAGATCATGGCAACACGTATCATCAAGCTGTATTTATGGCTGAAGATGGGAACAACGCTGGCCACCAGTTTGCATTTTTCCATCT
>PFPO01000043.1:16485-22996 GCA_002793075.1 Candidatus Komeilibacteria bacterium CG_4_10_14_0_2_um_filter_37_10 | reverse complement strand
TTCCTATTAATAGCAGCTACTTTATGAATACGATGAGCTCGGCGAGTAAAAAAGGTACAGCGCCAGCAGATCTACCATTTGATAATAATAATCTATGATCAATGCTGATAACAATTTAATCTACTTACCCCAAGACAATCTAGCGAACATTGATCTACTATTAACTTTAAATGTGCTGACTTCGTCACCATTGTGGTTTAAGGTAACGATGTTAACCATTACCTTTCTTTGTCTTTGTTTTTTACTTCTTTTTCTTTACCGCTCGCGCTGGTTTAAACTTTATTTTCTTTATAACTTAGTGGAGTTTATCACAATTAAACCCTACGGTTATTATCGCGTCCGGCGGCAATGGAAAAAAATACAACCTCTACAAAAAAGCAACAATCCAGATGATTGGCGTCAGGCTATTATTTTAGCTAATAAGATGATCGAACAACTGGTAGCCGATTTGATTCCCAATCAACACCTGAACAATCTGGAACAACGACTAAGGGCTTTGGGTTATGGTACTTTTTCCGAACCAAAAAAAATATGGCAAGCAAACATGCTCTGCCAATATAAATTAAAGGATAAATCATATCAATTAACCCAAGAAGAAACCACTACCCTGATCACTGCTTACCAACAAGCACTACGTGATATTAATTTTATTTAAGCTGCTATTTTTTTAGTTATTGCTTGAGCTACTACCAATTCATAGTCTTGACTCTGATTAACTATAACCCGATTCACTGCTAAACCGCTAGCCGCTAATAGACCATCCAGTTGCATTAATTCATACTTTTGCGAGACAACTATCTTTAGTTCGTCTCCTTTTTTAAAATCTTTTTTTACTCCCCGGTAGTCAATAGCCCGATCTTTTTTAAATATTAACTTCATCTCCACGCAACCGTTGACTTCATCGGCTTGCGCATAATAATCAAGCTCCGACTCGGCGACACCAAAACGGCTGATAACATTTTTACACAGTGCTGATAATTCTGGACTGTTATATTGTTCGGTAATTTGCTTTAAATCAGTTTTGAGTTGTGCACCAATAACCAGCCTCTCACCATCTTTCATGGCCTGACGAATGCTTTGAAGTAATTTAATTTGGTAATTCTCATCGCCATTACCAATGGTATTACCTAGTAACAAAAATGAATTGTCGTCAGTACACACCTTATCTTTTAATTTATGGAAGTCACAAACTAGGCCGCTGATGTTAACCTCGGGGAAATCGCGAAAATTGTCAGCTGTCGCGTAAACCATAGTTGGATTAATATCTACTGGGTGGTAGTTAATATCTTTTTGATTGTTTTTTTCTTGTACGCCACGCAGTAGCTCCTTGGCCTTATGACCATCACCGGGTCCCAAATCATAAACATTACTATTAACTAAATTAGTAACTAAATCTTTCTTATACTCTTGAAGTAATTGAAATTCCTTACCAGCTACTCGGTATTGTTCACTGGCAGTAATATCCAAAAACTTCTGTGCACCATCACCAATGTATAATAGCAAAGAATCAAATTCACCTGTCCGCAAGCCATCTTGAAACATTTTATCTATATCTTGCTCTGATTTGGTAGAAATCTCTGAGTTAATACGAAAATTTATTTCTGCTGCCGACCAATTAGAAAATTTATTGGGCTTAACGTACTGAGAAACATACTCCTTTAATAGTTCCTGTAATTTTTCTGCTAAATCATAATTAATATCCAAACCACTCAAACCATACTTTTTATAATTATTCGCAATATTTCCACTAATCGGCGAAGAAGCTCCACCACGAGAGAGTGTATTACTAATATTATGAAATAAAATTTTTGAAGTTAAATAATCTTCTTTTTTATCAAAATTAATATCATAATCGATATTTAATGCTGGCTGAAAATTCGAATGTTCATTGATGTATTGACTAAGTTTATTTTCAACTTCTTGAGGATTATTTTTTATCTTTTCCTCATAATCATCGCTTCGCATTAATCTTTCCTTCAATACGGATCTCTCTGCTAACCTTAATCTTACCGTATAATCATCAGATAAAAACATTTCAGCCCGCCATTGAAATTTTTCCTTACCCATAGTTAATAATGGGGAGTCGATATCGATTGAGCCATTCAAAACTAAAAAAGGATCATGGGTATCAACTTCTTTAATTCCTATCTTAAATATATCTTCACTAATTTTAATTTTATTTTTTATTATACTATCAATAGAAATATTATCTAACACAATATCAGTAGGGCTCTCAAAGTGTCGCCCTGCTAACATTTTTAGCATTTGCTGGCGACGATGAATATTAACTATTGAGTCATATAATGATTCTTTGTCATTCTCGCTCAATAATGACCAATACGAATAGGGATTATGTCTTTGTTGATTAATATTACTAAAATAATCTCCTATTTTTTTAAAAGGGGGTTTATTACTAGGCTTGGCGTCAACAACTTCCTTACTAAGCTCTGGTACCAGCTCTTTAACCGCTATTGTTTCTTCCTCGATCTTACTTATTCTATTTTTTATTTCTTTAATTCTCTCTTCTCGCTCGCCAGCCATCGTCATTTGTTTTTTTAGCCAGGTATCACTTTTTTCTTCAACCTCAACTTGATCGACTTTTGCATTGATCACCTCTTCTTTTTTTTCTTCATTGTCTATTGCTGGTAATACTTCTTGATTTTTTATCATAAGATTTTAATTATTTTCTTGATACTTAGTCGCTCCCTCCCAAGATAAGTCAAAAATACATTTCATTGTCTTGTGAACTGCCTCACTCTCGATAATAACACCGAACATCTCTTTAACATCATAAGAAATAATAGCGACTTTGGATCCATAGACCTCGATTTCAATGGTGAAGGGAAATTTATCAGCCGGTACGAGTCTTAATTCTCGTCTTAATTTTTTACTTTCTTCAATAAATCTGGCGGTGGATGGCTGCTGAAAATGAGGACAAATTACTTTGATATCAATCTCTTTCTTAATCCGCTCGGGCACATATTCTTCACCGAGCCATTTAAGTAAAGCTTTGGACATGCCTTCGTGCACAGGGTCAAAAGAATAGATGGTCTGATTGGTCTTTAGCGTATCACGATATAGCTCTTGCAAACCCGCTAGACCCTCAAAGTATCGGATTCTCGGCTTGCTAGGAGAATAGTTATAAATAGTTTCTAATTCTGGCAAAACAGAACGAACTTCATCTACTTTCGCTGCAATCTTGGCTTTTTGCTGTTCCAATAGTTCAATCATTTTATTGGGGTTAGCGGCCAAGTACATACTCTTCTTACCACGCCGAACAATAGAAATCAAACCATTTCGTACTAGTGATTCAATAATAACATAGACAGTTGCTCGATTTATTTTGGCTAGCTTGGCAATGTCTTGCGCTGAAGACTCGTTCAATTCCAAAGCAGCCAAGTATACTTTGGCCTCTTTGTCGGATAATCCATAATTGATTAAATTTTCTAATAACATAAAGTAGTTTTAATTATTAACAGTATATCCTATTTTGGTATCTAAAATAAAGGTCCAACTATTTAATAATTGGACCCTTGCTTTATTTACTAACGTTCTTAACATATCTTTGATATGATCGTGATAAAGGATCTTCGCCACTCAGGAAACGAGCGTGCATTAACTCGCCTAATTTGTTCATAGCATCGGGCCAGTCTTTTCTCTCTGATCGTGAAATAAAAACTGGAATGCCTGCATCTTTGATGGATTGCAAAATCGGATCTTTCCAACCAGCATATTCGTGCCCCACTACTTTGGTAACAACACAAACCGGTAAGCCAAGTTGCTGACACTTCCAGGCCAGACCAAAACCCTGCGGTTCAGAACCAATGAAAACATCCGACAATACACCAAGTATCACATTATCCAAATTACTGGGATCGCAATATTCTTTAACCAACAATGACTCTAATCCAAATTCACGAACAGCCTTTTCAGCAGCTATGACTTCTCTTGGATCATCTTCCATGATTAATATTTTGACGGCAAAACCAAATTTGCTAAACACATCTGCGCGAAACATTATTACTCCTGACTAATTTGTTGAAAAATACTATTGATTTCTTGGTTGAATTCTCGCCATTGATCATTGCTGATAAAAATATCGTTTTGCTCATTTATTAATTCAGCAAATGATTTGCAACTATCTACTTTTTGCAGAAACTTAACAATTCTTTGATCATCACCAATTTCCTGATACTGTAACTTATGATCCTCAGCCCAACTGGATAAATGCGACTTGAACTCAGTAATAGTAAATACTAATTTGAAATGCTTAGCCACAAAATCATAAACCTGATGCCATTGAATAATTTCCGAAGATTGATCAGTGTACTGTTGAGGCGATAGTGTTACAAAGCCAAATGACAAACCGGCTAATAAAGCGTTCAGGTCTTTACTTTTGCTGCGATGTAAAGAATCCATTTGCAACTCTGATACTATGCCAACGAATTCGGGAACAACCGGTACTGTTAAAAATAATTTTGCAACCTCGGTAAACGAAATAGTACTATCAGCAAAAAGTAGAATGTGAGCATTTAAATGCTCGGCTAGGCTATCCTGAGTAATCAATTCCACATCGTGACCTTGATTAAAAATCGGTTTTACGAAACTAACCAGAGCGTCTCGTTTTTCAGCAGCAAAATTAGCTTCGTGTTCAACGATGCATATTTTCATTTCTGACTCCTTCTTTGTTTATTAATGTACATTTTTATTTCTTTTCTCAAATTATTAACCATAACAATCTGAGAAAAGTGGCCAATGAGTGTTTAACATTCATTGGCCGGAAATAAATTAGAGATATGTCTCAAATTTGATATTGGTCCATTGATCTTGACCAGTACGCAATTTAAACTGAACTCCGATTTTTTTATCGGACTGATAAATTTCTGGCTGAACGCCAAAGAGCAATTTATCACCAGCTGACTGTCGAGCAATGACAATATCCAAGTGGGTACGAAAATGTTCGTTACGATCAGATGTCCGACTGTAAATCTCCGTACGTTGACCAGTCTCAGGATTAAACCGGAAAATACTGACAACATACTGACAACCAATCGCTTGCTGACCGTTCGGCGTATCGTAATCAACGTAGTGCTCCATATCAATCACTTTGACAGCAGCAATGAAATACATTCCTTGCAGCTCTTGGCTAACAATCGTATAAGGATAAGTTGCCAATCCATTACCCTTTTGTGGTCCATTAATCGGTATGAAGTTCTTATTGGCATGAGATGGCCACCAACTTTCTAAATCTTTGATGGATTTTTCTACTGCCAATTGATTTCTTACTGTACTACCAATTATTCTACTGTCGGCCAGGGTAATGTCTAAATCTTCTTTCAGATCATTTGTTGCGATCACGTGGATATTTTCCTGATCAAGCGCAATGCGTACAATACTTTGTAACTTATACTCTTTATACCAATACGTTTGCCCGCCCGGATAATCCTGATACTCATAATAATATGGCAGTTTTTTAACCAAGTGTTTTCCTTGATACAAAGCATGGACGTAATAGCGCGACACGCGAATATCCCAACCGCGAGTATCGTGAGCTCCACCCCAGTCTTTCAACCAAACCAGCACGCCATCAACAACCGTTGCTCTCAATTTCTCATCAGTAAATAACTCCGGCAACTCTTGTTGAATCATCGGAATCAAAGAAAGTAGATCAGCATCGTTTTGCACGCCACACATTACTAATAACTGATCTTTGTTCAGAGCAAACTTTTTACTTATTACTGCAACCAATTTGTCTTGCTCCAATCTTTGCATCAAAGAATCCTTAAAATTATTAGCATCGGTCATTACTACTTCTCTGGTTTGCAAATATTTATCAACAATCAGTAGCCAATGATTCAAGCTCTCAATCCAAACAGTTTCTGCTACCCAAGGCCAATCAGCAGGACCGGCCCAAGTGCTCTTAATGAAGGGATGTAATAAAGCAATCTCTTCGTCCCAGTTATAAAGCTCCCCATCCAAACTAAAAGCACGAATTAATGCGTGGTCACGTGGATGAATACGATTTTGAAAAATGTCTTCATCCCAATGATCGCCAAAACCAACAGTTAATTTAGTGTAGATGATGGCCACGAATTTTTTCAAGTTAGGTAGCATTGATGTTACTTTACTCAAATCATCAATTTGCTGATCTCCCTGAAAAAGTGGTTGTTGAAATTTTTTGATTTCGCTAACGATCAACGGCATTTCTTCATCCGCCCGTACATGATCCAAAAAAATTTTAACCTTTACCGGATCAGAGAAATTCATCCAAGTTGAAAACAGACTATTAATCTGCTTTTCGCCTTTAATAAAAGCACCAACTTGCGGTTGCGCTAACAGTTTTTGCAAATCACTCATGATTTACTCCTTTTTTTGTGAATGTACATTTTTGTTTCTTTTCTCCAAACACTAATTACTTACTGCCTGGGGAAAATGTGGTCAGAAATCATTATGATTTCTGACCAAAATTACTTTAGAGTTCTTTGTTTTTTATTTTTCTTATCACTTCAGT
>PFPO01000043.1:0-16475 GCA_002793075.1 Candidatus Komeilibacteria bacterium CG_4_10_14_0_2_um_filter_37_10 | reverse complement strand
CTTTTCTTCACTGGATAATTCTCCTGCTTCAGCCATTTTGATTATACTCATCACAAAATCATCATAACCAGACGGCTGAAAAGTATTGTCTTGATACTGTCCACCAACCAATTTTTTAATTCGTTCAACGGTTATTTCACCATCTTGGGGTTGAAAAATTAAAATCTTACTGTATTGTAAAGCGCCGGGACGAACAACAGATTTCTGACCGTCAAACATTTTCAATCGAACATTTCTACCCACTTGTAAATCTTTATTAGCACTGATAATTATTTCATCAGTACAACCACCGGCCGCACCTAAGTCGTTACAGCACTGTCCATAACGGCCAATTTGAATGGCTTGATCTGAGATCACGTTTTCTAAAAACCGTGATAAAAATTCTGCTACATCACAATTAATGTCCTGCTGCAAAATTGAAGGTAATTGAAAAGTTGCTGACTTATCATAAACCATAATCGACTTACCAGCTGAACGAATTCGACCACCACCTAGCACTACCAGCGGTGATTTTAAAAACTCATCATGATCAAAGGCATAACAGTTATCGTTAACTTTCTCCAATAAAGAAAATCCACGAGTGTCATAATAAGCCTGAACCCGAGAGTCCTGATCGAGCAATATCGGTTGAAAATCTATCTGCATTCTCAAAGCTTGAGCCAATGATTGATAAATATCAGCGTGATAAACATTATCGCCATCATCAGGACTGATCAATAACATTAGATTTCCTTCACTGGCAAATAAAACCCATTTTTGAAACTGGTGAGTTGGTCGCCAGGCTGACATTACTTTCATTTTTTCCGGATCGTCAGTGACAAAAAATAGATGCATACTACTACCTCTTTAATTTGTTTATAAATGTACATTTTTGTTTCTTTTCTCAAATTATTAATGATAACAATCTGAGAGAAGTGGTCGAAATTGTTTAACAATTTCGACCAACTAGTTTATTTGTTAATGAAATCGCTAGCTCGCAGTTCTATCCGTCTACCATCTTCTAATTCTGCTTCATAAGCGCAATCTCTTGTCAGTTGCCGTGTTTCCTTACTGGTAACTAAATAGACAACCCACTCGTGTTGCTTACCGCGTTCAGCAGCAGCATCAATCTGAGCTTTAATAACCAATACTGCTCGACCTACATCTGCGCGAACTAATTCTTCAGCAACTTCTGATCGGCTATAAGGAACTTCCCTGCCTGAAGGCCCAACTGATAGTTGACCACTCATCTTGCGGAAATTAATATAATCTGGATAAGTCCCATTTTTTCGCCAGTGCAAATCCAGAAGTCTTTGCTTTTCTGACCGAAAACGTTTAGTGAAATCTTTTTGCTCTTGGTCGGATAAAACCGGGAAATTAACTGTGATACTTTCTTTCGTCTTGGGTAAATCAAATGTCCGATTTATTTTTCTCCTACTACTTTCTAATTTCACCGAAACTTTTTGATCATCGACAGAAATCACTTCCGCTTTTTCATAACGAGCTCCAGGATCGTCATTACTAGCCGAATAACCGTCACGCCACTTGAAGTATTCACTTTTACTATTACCATCACGATAAATAGTAAAGGTAACACCGTACTCACAACCAGCGCGATAGTAAGTTTCATCATTGATCACTAGACCGATGTGGTTTTCCCGATCACAATCAGCGAAAGTTACTCGCTCAATACGTGCTAACAAGCGAACGAAGTCTTCCATCTGCTCATAAGCTGACTCACCCTTATCGACTAATTTTGCAATAGCTTCAGTAATTCTTCTTTTGGCCGATATATCATCTCGTAAACCAACGATTTCATCTTGCAGGGCTTTTTGCTGAGTGTAATCAGTACCGGATTTTAATCTAGCCAGTGCTTCCTCAAAAACTTCTTTAGGAACACCATAGACTCGATCGCCATAAGAATTGATAAATTTTTGGACGCCGGCTAATTCCACATTTTTCTTACCCCGATGACAACCACCACAACTCGTAGGGCTCTTATAACCAAATGTGCCCTGGCAACCGGATAATATTTTTTTGCCGTACAGATATTTTCCCAACACCAATTTTTCATCATCAGCTAAAGTAGCGAGGAATAGCAGTATTTCGTCAATTTTTTGTCCACGAACCTCATCTTGATCTTCGCCGATTGCTTGAAATTCTGTCATTAAAGCGGCTAGTTTATTTTGCGCTAATTGTTCAACAAACTCTTCGTCAGACTGCTCTTTTTTCTGAGTTAATTGTTTTAGCTGTGTTGTTTTATCACTCAATTCTTCGCGGGCTTTGGTGATAGCAGCAACTAATTGTTCGTACTTACTCATGGGATACTCCTTTTTGTTTATTAATGTACTTTTTTGTTTCTTATCTCAGGTCATTAATCATAACAACCTGGGAAAAGTGGAGAAGCGTTTGACGTTTCTCCAAAGATTTTAAAATAATGCTTGTTCGTCCAAATTTGATACTTGATTAAAAAAGATCGATCCATAGAAACTAACAAAATCTTCACCGGTCAATATTCGATATAATAACTGAAATACTTTTTGCGCCCGTAGACATTCAAACCATCCCTGCTGCTTTACCTGATTAATCGCTCTTTTACCATAATAACCATATTGGCTCTGATAGTCAGCAACTCGCTTATCATAATGCTCAATTAGCACTTGAATGATTTCTTTTTGCACGGTTATGTCTTCTTTTTTAACCATCTTTTTCAAAAGCTCCAATGATGGTATATTTTCTGACTGTAAATCATCCACGGTATAATCGAAAATGTAATCAGTTAAAGAACTAGCAATTTCCGGAGAACTAATAATCCCCTTATTATTTAGCAGCTGACAATACTCTTCTTTCGAATAAGTAGGGTTAAGAAAAACTGTTTGAACTTTCATTATCTTCCTTTCGTTTGTTTATCAATGTACTTTTTTGTTTCTTATCTCAAAACATTAAATATTAATGATTTGAGATCAGGGCAGAAACTTTTTTAAAAAGCTTCTGCCGGATTTTATTAATTCAATGGATAGCCAATTTGTTCGTATTTGCGAACAACTTGTTTGATCTCCACGCGACCAAGGACTGTTGCTAACTTATGACAGTAATACTGGGTGACTTTAGTTAGGTCATAAATGCCAATCTTATTTTTTTCTCGACCATAACGCCAAGAATAAAATCGAGGAAATGCTTTTTCGTCAATCCAATCATTGGATGTTTGTATCAATGTTCGGTGATAACTTGGTGACACGTCCTGATCCCAGTTCCTGCCATAGCTATCCTGAAGATGAGCAATTTTTTTTATTTCCGTCTTACTTAGTGGTGTTGATACATAAAACTGATACAGGTAATCACTGTTAATAAAGGAAATCCAGTAATACTGCTGATTAAGACTATCAGTAATTGTTCCCCAGGCAATAAATGTTCGTGGATACGGATACTGACTATTATTTGGAAAAACTGCGAGTAATGAGCTTTTAGCCGGATCAGTAAATTGAAATCCCCTTAAGTTCTGCGCGTAAATTGCTACGCTACATAACAGCATGATAAAGACAATCCATTTTTTCATGTCTAACCTTTCTTTGTTTATGAATGTACTTATTATTAGAAACAACTAAACATAACACATCTGTAATAATATGTCAATAGATATTATAAGATATTCGTACATAATTAATAGTATTGTGCTAAAATTAGCCAATAAATAATTAATTATATTGTCCGTAATTTATATAAACCTATAATATATATTCCGTTTTGTAGTAATCAAAACCACTGCCCTGTACCATACGGTACAGGGCAGGATTTTACTATTTTACTCCAAAAATCAACTATAAATAGGTAACATTTGAGGCTTTGTCATTAACCTCTTTAAATCTCATCAGTCTTACTCCCTGAGTATCGCGACCAATAATATTAACGGACTTCAGCTTTAGTCTAATCACTTGCCCTTGCTCAGAAATGATAATGATATCATCACCTTCTCGGTGAGTACTAACAATGAAGCCTGAGACAATTTCTCCGGTCTTGGGAGTTATCTTAGCTGTCCGAATACCAGTACCGCCACGATGCTGTACTTTATAAGATGTTAAACTAGTGCGTTTACCATAACCATTAGCCATGACAATGAGTAGTTGCTCGCCACTACCTACTTTACCATTATCCAAAATATCCATACCAACAACCTGATCCTTTCCTTTCAAACGAATACCACGAACACCAGCGGCATTGCGTCCCATTTCCCGGACATCCTCTTCTTTGAATCTGATCGCTTGTCCTTTGGCTGTAACCAAAACAACATTGTCTTTACCGGTTGACGGTTTAATCCATTGTAATAAATCGTCGCCTTTCAGCTTAATCGCAATCAAACCCGAACGACGAACATTATTAAAGGAATCAAGTCTGACTTTCTTAATAAAGGCTTGTCTGGTCACCATTACCAAATGCTTATAGGTACTTAAATCTTCCGTGGAAACAATCGCTGTTACTTTTTCTTCTGGCGCTAATTGCAAAAAGTTTACTACTGCCTGCCCTTTGGCTTGGCGACCGCCAGTTGGTACTTCATAAGTCTTGAGCTTGAAAACCCGCCCCCGACTGGTAAAGAACATTAGATCGGCATGCGTATTGGTAGAGAAGAAATGTTCTACCATATCTTCTTCTTTGGTAGTTAAGCCAATGACGCCCTTGCCGCCACGGGATTGAGTACGGAACGTATCTGGTGGCAAACGTTTAATGTAGCCATCGCGCGTCACCATTACTACTGTAGCTTCATTGGGTATCAAATCTTCCGTGGATAATTTATTGACTGCTGACTTAACGATCTTGGTACGGCGATCATCACCGTACTTTTCTCTGATTTCCGCCAATTCTTTTTTAATAATAGCTCTGATCTTCGCCACGCTAGCCAAAATCGCTATCAAGTTTTTGATCAGTGCTTTCTTTTCCTTTAATTCCGTTTCTACTCTTACCCGCTCCAAATTTGCCAGTTGTTGCAAGCGCATTTCCAAAATAGCCACCGCTTGACGATCGGATAGTTTGAATTTACTCATTAAATTAACCTTGGCTTCGTCCTTATCTTTGGACTTACGAATTAAGGCAATAACCTTATCAATATCGTGTAAAGCCAAAACTAATCCCTCAAGAATATGAGCACGATCCCGAGCTTTATCTAAATCATATTGTGTTCGTCGCTTGATAACTTCCTCACGATGTTTAATATACTCTTGTAAAAACATTTTTAAAGTTAGTACTTTCGGCTGAATACCGTCAATCAAAGCCAACATGTTAACGTGAAAACTGGTTTGCAGAGCGGTATGCTTATACAAACTATTTAGTACTTTCTTGGGATAGGCGTCTTTCTTCAACTCAATCACCACTCGTACGCCATGACGATCGGATTCATCACGTAAATCGCGAATACCATCAATCTTTTTATCTTTTACCAAATCAGCAATCTGCTCCAGCATCGTGGCTTTATTTACCTGATATGGTATCTCGGTAACAATGATATTGTAACTATCACCTTTTGTCTCCACGATCTCAGCTTGACCACGCATCACGATTGATCCCTTACCTGAAGCATACATGGATTTAATCTCATTAATATCATAAATCACACCACCGGTGGGAAAATCAGGACCCTTAACAAACTCCATTAAATCATCAATAGTAGCTTCTGAATTATCGAGTAAATAAGTAATAGCATCAACTAGCTCCGTCAAATTGTGCGGCGGGATGGAAGTAGACATACCAACGGCAATACCCATAGAACCATTTAATAATAGATTGGGTAATCTACCAGGCAGTACTGCTGGCTCTTTCTGCGTACCATCATAGTTAGGAATAAATTTAACTGTATCACGATCAATGTCTAATAATAATTCTTCAGCCACTCCCATCAGCTTGGCTTCTGTATAACGCATAGCGGCAGCAGAATCACCGTCCATAGAGCCAAAGTTACCTTGGCCATTAACCAAACGATAACGCATCGCAAAGTCCTGGGCCATTCTCACCATGGAATCATAAACTGCAGAATCACCATGAGGATGATATTTACCAAGCACCTCACCAACGACTGTTGCTGATTTTCTAAACTTAGCGCTAGCCTTCAAGCCAATATCCCACATCGCATAAAGAATACGACGATGAACTGGCTTCAAACCATCACGAACATCGGGTAAAGCGCGTTGGACGATAACGCTCATCGCATAGTCTAAATAGGAAGTTTCCATTTCCTCCACAATAGACAAGTCTTGCACGCCACCAACTCGTTGATCTAGTAGCTCTGGTTGTATTGATTTGCTCTTACTATGAGGCTTGGCTTTACCCATAGCATCACGTTTATTTTTTCTCGCCATATTAGTTTATTGTTGAAATTATTAATTTAACTATTTGTTCATCTAAGTTATTCTGCTGATACTGGAGCCAATTAATCTGCCCACCACGCCACACTAAATTCGTCTCTTGATCAGGTATTCTCTTCACTAATTGATAAACTTTCATAGGCTCTGCCCCGGCTAAGAGAAAATAATCTACCCACTCACCCACTTGACGCTGCTTTTGTTGCTCCAGCCAGACTGCCAACTCGCTACCACTGAGATTATCTGGCAAATCTTTACTCTGAGCATAAACTTCAATCCTTATTCTTTCCTGACCATCTTCGCGAGCGATGATGGTATTATCACTCTTCTCTACCTGCCAAGTTTTGGGATACTGAAAATTAATGATGTCGCTTTTAAACTCGAGCCAATCAGCTAACAACGTTTCTTTTTTTCTTTTTTCAATTTCGGCTAAAACATCAGTGGTAATACTCTTAGCTTTTAACTGATCAACCTGCTCCGTTAAAGAATTAGTTAAATTTTCTAGACTGGCGGTGTTACCCAGCAAACGTTGGTTTAAAATATCATGATCGGATTTTATTTTATTCAAAAAATTTTGCCACGACTTACTTTTCTCATCACTGCTGATATTAGCCGTCTGCCATCGCCAACTAACCAACCAACCGCACAGTATCAAAAAAAATATAATAACACTGATAAATACTAATTTCTTTTTATCTTTCTTATTCATCTTGTTAGTTGGCAGTTAAAACAATCATTTTCATTTCATCTTGCGGTATATCCTTGTGCTTAATAGATAATTTGTCCATCGTCTCATACTTGACTCCCATTTGTTTCTTAAATTCATCCAAACCATCTACTTTTTCTTTCAATCCCGGAATTAAATAATTAATCGGGATAACAATTTTCGGCTCTATCTGATTGACCAGCTCGGCAGCTTCCTTGGCCGTCAAGCCATCACCACCGCCAACAGGAATAGCCAAAATATCTACTTCTTCCAGTAATTCTAGCTGCTTGGCATCCAACTCGTTTTTCTTGATTTTGCCAATTATTGCAATGATTGTACCGCCAATCTCTACCTGATAGGAAGTAACTTGACTGCCATTGCCTGGTAAGCCACTAATAAAAACTCCCTTGATCTCATATTCACCAGGCGCGTCAATCATAAACTTATCACCGCTAATTGAAGATGACGGATTGCGATATTCTTCACTAGTTAATAATAAAATATCAGCGCCCATGCGTGGGGATTTCAGACCACCAGATTGAAAGGGATCAACAGCAATAGTAATGCCATTTTCTTGAATTTTGAGACAGGTTTTACCGTACCAATATAGGTTCATAAATTATAATATTATTCAATAAAAAAACGCCTTTTAGCGTCTTAATTTTAACATATTCAATAGACAAAATCAACCTTGAGGTTTTACCCTCAAGGTTGAAAGAAATTGATGCAATTACCAAACTATTTCTCGAGCACGATAGTGGTTACCATGTTCTGTTTCAGAAAAATTATCAATAACTAAACTTTCGTCTTGCCAACGATCGCGCCAATGAATATGAATAACCCTATCAAAAATTACATCGTCAGTCTCCCTAAAACAACGAGACCCGCTGCAGATAGTTGGATTTTCCAGATCTAAATGATGACCTGTTTCTTGGTAATATTTGAGTTCAAATATTAATCTTTCCAAAACAGTCATTGTTGCTATTTTTTTCATGCGTAAATCATTTGCCGACATCCCGATTAACTCTTTGTCTGATTCTACTCGATCATGAACCCAGATGGCATAGGTAACAACATTTTCCCGAGCATTGGTGGCGATAATACTATTAATGTTTTTGGCAATATAAAACCAGCAGGTGAAAAACGATTTACAAAATTCTAAAACTTTTTTAGTGGTTATATTGCCAGGGATTACCAAAAGACGATCAAAGCCATTTTTCTTAATTGGTATTCTTATACCCGTAATATCAATCTTGATCCCAAGTTTTTCCCAAAATTGTTGCCACTCAAATAGAATCAACTCAGCTTGATCATGCCCCAATGCGATAAATTGCTGGGCTATTTCATTGCTTTTACTAGCAATTACCTTTTGTGCCAAGGCGTCGTTTAAACCAGCTTTTTCCATAGCCAGTAAAAATTCATGTTCCTTATGCACGGATAATGTTCGGCTCATAGTTTTCACTACACACCGTCCTTTCGCGTTTGGTGATTAAATAATTTAAAGAACTACCTATATTTATACATAAAATTATATTTTCGTCAAGACTAAGGCAAGATTCAACTCCCGGAGATGGCAACTCCGGGAGTTGAATCACAAACTCTTGCCAAAATTAGATAAATATTGTAAGCTTAGTTGGCTTTTTTTAACTAATCACTTCGTCCCAAGGACGATGCCTAAAATGGTATTTTGGGTTAATTTAAACATTATTATGACAAAAAAAACAATAGTAGACGAAAACAAAAAATCAACTTCTAAAATGGCCCTCCTCCTAGAACAGGAAAAAGATGCTATCAAAATTCCACAGATCGGAGACTTGGTAGAAGGAACGGTCATTAGTCTCGGTAAAAATGAAATTCATTTAGATATCAATAATTTAACCACTGGTGTGGTTCGTGGTAAAGAAATTTGGGACGAATCCGGTGAGTTAAATAATGTCAAATTAGGCGACTTGGTAGCCGCCACTGTAATTGAACTAGAAAATGAAAATGGCTTAATCGAACTTTCTTTCCGTTTTGCCGGTCACAAAAAGGCTTGGGAAAGACTGGAGCTATTAATGAAGTCTGGCGAAATCGTCATGGCTAAAGTTATTGACGCCAATAAAGGCGGTTTGATGATCAAGGTTGGTAATGTTATTGGTTTCTTACCAGTATCACAGCTAACAACAGAAAATTATCCTCGCGTTGAGGGTGGTGACAAAAATAAAATATTATCACACCTCAAAGAATTCATTGGTAAAGAAATTAAGAGTAAAGTCATTGACGTCAATGAGGCCGATGAAAAACTTATCGTCTCGGAAAAAGCTGCTTGGGAAGAAAAGCAAAGCGCCGCGATGTCCAAATATAAAGTTGGTGACCTGGTTGAAGGAGTCGTTACTGGCGTTGTTGACTTTGGTGCTTTTGTGGAGTTTGGTGACAATCTGGAAGGCTTAGTTCATATTTCCGAACTAGCTTGGCAAAGAATTGACGACCCTCGTGAAGTGATTCGCATTGGTGACAAAATCAAAGCAGCGATCATCGCCATTGAAGATACCAAAATATCTTTATCCATCAAAAAATTACAAAATGATCCTTGGCATGATGTTGATACTAAATACAAAACCGGCCAAAAGGTAAAAGCCAAAGTGCTAAAAATCAATCCCTTTGGCGCCTTTGTGGAGCTAGACACTGACATTCATGGCCTAGTGCATATTTCCGAGCTATCGGTTAATGACATTGAGGATCCTAAAGAAGTTGTCCAAGTTGGTGAGACTTATGATTTTGAAATTATTTCTATTGAATCAAAAAATCACCGTCTTGGTTTGTCTTTAATTGGTTCACAAAAAAAAGCGACTAAGAAAAAAACGCCAACCAAAAAAGCTGCCAAGGAAGATACGCCAACCGAGGAACCAAAAGTAGAAGAAACAACTGCGGAAGAACCAAAGACTGAAGAGCCAAAAACTGAGGAAGTAACAACCGTGGAGCCAAAAATAGAAGAGGTTAAATAATAATTTAACTACTAATATATGAAACAAAATAATATTACCAAGAATTTCTTAATATTCTTTTTGGTATTGCTGGTGGTGGCTAGTCTCTTAAGTCTCTACAATCAAAAAGCTGACACCAAAGAAGCGATATCACTAAACCAGTTAATTAATTACATCAACGAGGAAAAGGTTAATAGTATTACTGTTAATCGTGATGATTTGCTCGTTAAACTAGCTGATGGTAGTGAAAAAACAGCGCGCAAAGAAAGTGCTGAATCACTAACCAATACTCTGAAAAACTATAATGTCAACGCTGATAAAATTAATAAAATAAACCTTACGGTAACAACCGATCAAAATGATAGTATTTGGCTGACAATAGTTGTGCCTTTTGTTTTACCGGTTTTATTAATTGGTTTATTTATTTTCTTTATGCTCCGCCAAGTACAAGGCGCTAACAATCGAGCCATGTCCTTTGGTCAAGCGGGAGCTAAAATTAACCCCTTAGGAAAAAACAAAGTAACTTTCAATGATGTTGCTGGCGCTCAAGAAGCTAAACAAGAATTGGGTGAAGTGGTTGAATTTTTACGTAATGCTAATAAATTTATTCTCCTTGGGGCAAAAATACCAAAAGGCATTCTATTGCTCGGTTCACCTGGTACTGGTAAAACACTTTTAGCCCGCGCTGTAGCCGGTGAGGCCAAGGTACCTTTCTTTCACATCTCGGGATCGGAATTTGTCGAAATGTTTGTCGGCGTCGGCGCGTCTCGTGTTCGCGATCTTTTTAAAAAAGCTAAAAAGATGGCGCCATGTATCGTCTTTATTGATGAAATAGATGCTGTTGGTCGCCGTCGCGGTACTGGACTTGGTGGCTCACACGATGAACGCGAACAAACACTGAACCAAATTTTGGTGGAAATGGATGGCTTTGAACAAAATACTAATATTATTGTCATGGCCGCCACCAACCGTCCCGATGTCTTAGATCCTGCACTGCTCCGCCCGGGTCGCTTTGACCGTCAAGTAATCATTGATTTACCAGACATCAAAGAGCGTGAAGCCATTCTTAAAATCCATTCTCTGAATAAACCACTGGCACCAGAAATAGTATTAAAAACTATTGCCCAAAGAACACCTGGCTTAGCTGGCGCTGACTTGGCTAATATTTTAAACGAAGCTGCCATTCTGGCCGGTCGCGAAAATCGTAAAATTATTTTAAATGAGGATTTATTAGAGGCTTTGGAAAAAGTTACTATCGGGCCACAACGCAAGAGTCATATTTTATCCGACTCCGAAAAAAAGATTACTGCTTATCATGAAGCTGGTCATGCCTTAGTAGCTCATTTAATTCCTGAAGCTGACCCGGTGCACAAAGTATCTATTATTTCTCGCGGTCGCGCGGCAGGCTATACCATGAAACTGCCGGATGAGGATCGTTATCTTAATTCTTACTCTCATTTTATCGCTGAAATCGCCGTCTTATTAGCCGGTCGTACTGCTGAACAAGAGATCTTTCACGAAGTTACAACAGGTGCCAGCAATGATCTCAAAAGAGCCACCAAAATAGCTTTGGATCTGGTAACGCAATACGGCATGAACAAAGAGTTGGGTCCCCGCACTTTTGGCCAACGCGAAGAAATGATATTTCTTGGTAATGAGATTCACGAACGCCGTGATTACAGTGAAAAAACCGCTGAGCGCATTGATCACGAGGTGTCTAATATTATCAACGACTGCCAACAAACCGCCAAAAAATTGATCATCGAACACCACCGGCAATTAGAAAATATTGCACAAACGCTCTTAGCTAAAGAAACTATCGAAAAAGAAGAGTTTAATACACTTTTCGTCTAAAACTAATTTTGTGTTATAATTAAGGTGGGTAAATTCATTTTACTCACCTTAATTTATTTAGTTAATAATAGGGGGAAAAATATGAACTCACTTTATCGTACAATATTAACCAAGGCTTGGTCATTCACTAAGAAATATAAATCTTTATGGCTCCTTGGTCTTTTTTTATCACTCCTCGGTAACGCTGCTGAGTATCAAAATTTATTTACCCAATTTGATCGACTAAAAAATAATCCCAATACTTACGAATCAGTCATCTATTATATTAATCTTTATAGCCAGGCACTTTATAACTGGTGGCAGATGCCCTTGGTGAATTCGCTGGCGGTATTTTTGATCTTCCTATTTTTCATTTTAATAGTTTTTATTATTTTTGGCTTAGCCTTTATCTCGCAAGCTGGCATTATCAAAGCAGTTGAAAACGATGATACTGGTAAAAAAATAACGTTAAAAAATTGTTTTATTGAGGGCGCAAATCATTTCTGGTCAGTAGTTGGTATTAATGTTCTGAGCAAAGCATTGATCTTTATCGTGCTAACACTTTTTGTCACACCCCTGATCTCCACGCTACTAGTTAATAAAAGCAGTGGTGGTGTAATATTGGCCTTCATAACACTGATCGTCTTCGTGCCAATTTCTATTATTATCGGTTTTGTCAGTAAATACGCTGTTGCTTATTTAATCATCCAAAAACAAAAGATGTGGCCAGCGTTCGTTAATGGCTGGCGACTGTTCGTTGCTAATTGGCTGATCAGTATTGAAATGGCTTTTTTTGTCTTGATTATTAACTTATGCCTAGTCTTTGTTGTTTCGCTTCTAGCTCTTCTGATTGTGTCACCACTGATGTTAATTGGTATGGCTTCCTACTCCAGCTCTGCTCTGGGCATTATCATCGGTATTTGCCTAACGATCGTTATTATCATTTTTATCTTTGCGGGTGCCGTATTTAGTACTTGGCAAAATACTGCCTGGACCATGCTTTTCTTACGTTTAGAAACGGGAAAGGCGTTACCTAAAATTATTCGTTGGCTAGCTAGCAAACTACTAAAAAAATAATAATAAATCTACGGTTTTCCTGGCACGCCCCTGTTTTTCTTGAGCGTGCCTTAATTATTATAAACTAATAGACCCAATCATGGACGATGATCAAAAAATCAAAATAACTGTCACAACTGATGAAAATAAAGAGATATTGGATGCTAAGCTCCGAGCGATTGAAGAGGGGTCGGTAGAAAAAAATACCGAGGCTTTAGCGCGCAGCAAAGGATTTAACTATATGAATCTCAAGGGCTACCCTGTTTCTACTGATGCTCTAGCTTTGATTCCCAAAAAAGATGCCGAAGAAAAAAATATAGTTTGTTTTTTCTACTCCGGTGAAGAAATTAGATTTGGCGCTATTCACCCAGAGCTACCAGCAACTCAAGAATTCTGCCAAAGTATCGCTGAGAAGGTTCGGGCTCATTATAAAATTCTGAACATCTCAGAGATTAGCATGAAAGTTGCCCTGAAAGCTTACGATAATGTTCCGCGAGTTATGAAGCAAGATTCGGGCGTCAATATTTCGGAAGAGGATTTGCAAAAACTACAAAAACAGTTTGATAATAAAGAGGATTTGCAAAAAGTGATCGCACAGGTAAAAGTTACCGAATTGGTAACACTGATTATTGCCAGTGCACTAAAGTTTGACACTTCTGATATACATTTGGAGGCGGAAGAAAAAAATGCCAAACTGCGACTGCGTATTGATGGCGAACTAGCAACCGTCGCTACTATACCCAAAGAGCTTTTTCCTAAAGTCAGTTCCCGCATTAAATTACTGTCTGATTTAAAAATCAATTTAAATAATGTACCACAAGACGGACGTTTTACTATTTTCTTAGCTAAAGATAAGATTGACGTTCGTGTTTCTACGATGCCGACTTCTTATGGTGAATCGATCGTCATGCGACTACTTAAATCGTCATCCGTAGGACTACAATTTGAAGATCTTGGTTTGCGCGGGCGCTCTTTTAAAGATTTGGAATTCAATATTAAAAGACCTAATGGCATGATCATCACCACTGGTCCAACCGGTTCTGGTAAGACGACCACTCTTTATGCTATTCTCAACAAATTAAACAATGACGCTACTAAAATAATTACTTTGGAAGATCCTATTGAATACAAACTATCTGGTATTAACCAGAGTCAAGTAGACCCACGGCGTGGCTATAATTTTGCTGCTGGTTTGCGCTCGATCTTACGTCAAGATCCTGATATTGTTATGGTAGGCGAAATTCGTGATCTGGAAACTGCCGAAACAGCTATCAACGCCGCCCTCACTGGCCACTTAATGATTTCTACCATTCATACCAATAGTGCCGCCGGTGCCATCCCCCGCTTTCTTGCTATGGGTGTTAAGCCATTTCTACTAGCGCCAGCGATCAATGCCGTCATGGGACAAAGACTGATCAGAAAATTGTGCCCTCATTGTCGTGAAGAGTATATACCAGAACCAGAAGTACTAGCGCGGATTAATAAATTATTAGAGGAAATTTCTCCGGCCTCAGGTGATACTTTGACTAGAGAGCAAATAGATCAGCTGAAATTTTATCGACCTAAGGGTTGTGCTAAATGTAATCACGGCTATAAGGGCAGAATTGGCGTTTATGAGATTATGACGATGAATGAAAAGGTAGAGCAAATGATTTTATCTGGTAAGGTATCGGAATATGATGCCCAAAAAATTGCTGTTGATATTGGTATGGTAACCATGGTCCAGGACGGTCTACTAAAAGCCTCTCAGGGCATCACTTCAGTAGAGGAAGTATTTGATAAGACTGAATAGTATTGACAAAATCAATAACCCCTGATAAGCTAACAGATTCGTTCATAACATAAAGGTTGTAAAATGAAAAAAAACCTCAAAATACAACTTATTACCGATAAAACAAAGAAGGCGTTAATCGACACGTTAACAGCTCGTGATTATACTAAAATCGAGTTTTTAACAGACTGTGTTAAAGTCATCGATCCCAAAGGCAAGATTAAAAAGATTGCCTATAAATACCTTCAATAAAAAGACCGTTCCCCTGAACGGTCTTTCCTTTAAATAAAAGCCGGATTAATTCAACAAATTCTTAAAAACAATTAACTCATTCAAAACATGCTGCTTATTTTCTTTACTCATAATACTAGTAACATAGTTACTAACTAGATTCTTATCATAATCCTGAGCTACGTGCCAAAGGACTGGTAATACTATCTCACAAAAATTATCAGTGCTGACGGTTAATTTTCTACTCAGATTAGTGAGGGTTTCTTCATCTAAACTATCACTCTTTATCTTTTCTTCCAGTGCCAGCATTACTTCTTGATAACGAAGATTTTTTTTCATTACTTGAAATGTTTTTTCCCAAACCGTTATCCGCTGTTCGGTTTTTAAGGATCGTTGTTCTTCTTTTGATCTGGTTAAACAAACATAACGATTATAAAGCTCATTTTCCGGCACGTGTTCTTCGTCAAGATTAACAAAAAGATTTGCTGTCTGGTCATCGTGCATCATATCTCGTTGCCAGGCGGAACCAAAATCAATTAAATAAATATCATCAATAGCCCCCTGCTGATCATTACTTACCATAATATTTCTTTCATGTTGATCATTGTGTCGAAAACCGTTTTTTTCAAATAAATTCAAGGTGTTTTTGAGACGTTGCCAAATAGGCTGTGGTAAAATCGGATTGTTTGGTAATTTTTGTAAATAATCAATAATCCTTCTTCGATTATCGTTATACACTTTGATCATTTCGTAATTACGGGCACCCTCGTCAGTTGCTTTACCACCAGGTACATGGAAATTAAAAACTGAGGCCACAGCATCTTTAATATCATCCCAATGCAATTGATCACCATCAGTCGTTAGTTCTTGTTTTAGATGCACCAGCTCAGAGTGATTCTTAATAATTATTTTATATAAATACGTAATTAAGTCATAACCATCAATTAAATCCATAATTAAAATATCCACCTTATTCAAATTGGTGTTAATATTATTCGCTTCCAACATGCTTTTTACCTCTGGGTTGTGTAAGGTAATTTCTTTGTGTAGTAATAATTCTGGTATCCGTACAAAATCTTCCTTATTCTCTTGGCTATTTATTAAATCATAAGCATACTTATGCATTAAGGCTTCGCGCTTACCACTCCCAGGAGAATATATCTTTAATATTTTAGTAGCTAATTTTTCTCGTTCCGCAATATTTATATGCGGATTTATATCCTGCAGCAAAGTTAAAAATGATTCCGGTAAAGATAATAAATTTAACTCAGCAATAACGCCGTTATTACCTTCATTAATCCTTCTAATTTCCCGTAATAAATTAAATTCAAATAACGCTTCTACCTCGCCCTCTTCAATATGACCACCATCAATAGCGTGTTCAATTTTTATATTTTCCACGGATTGAATATTCTTTTCCATTTTATTAATAAAATAATAATTAATAAATTGCTAATATTCATATAATAACAAAAAAAACGACATTTGTCAATAAATTTAGGTAATGTGCACACACATATTGCACTTTCTAGTAAACTAGGGCTATATGTCAAAAACTATGCCAAAATCAACACAAGAAGAAAAATATA
>PFPO01000042.1 GCA_002793075.1 Candidatus Komeilibacteria bacterium CG_4_10_14_0_2_um_filter_37_10 | reverse complement strand
CTTGTGTTGATTTTGGCATAGTTTTTGACATATAGCCCTAGTTTACTAGAAAGTGCAATATGTGTGTGCACATTACCCAATCATCTTGATCTCTGCCTGACCTTTAATTACTTTTAAAACTTCACCGAGTATATTTCCTTCGGATAACGTTTTTATTTCCGCATTATTCCAACCATTACGGCGGAAAGCTAATTTTAATTCAGCGGCTTGGCTAACATCGAGCATCAAATCATTTGCGCTCATTGTTATATCTCCTATAATTTTGCAACTGTGTTTATCTATTAAACTGAGTTGCTAGTTATTGCTGTTGGGCTCATCAGTTGTTGATTTTGCCACAGTAGAAAACGGCTTAACATAACTGTTAATTAAGCGATTTTTTGCTGTGGCAAAGTTGAAATATAATTTTAAAGTTCAATACTATATATAATCATATAAATAATATTTTGTCAACGGTGCTTCAACACCGGGAGTTAAAAAAAACCGCCCAAGCTATTATAGCTAGAGCGGAATGAGGAAGTGAATAATGAAATTATTTCATCAGAACCATTTTTTTAATGGCTGTATAAGAACCGGCTGATAGCTTATAAAAATAAGTACCACTGGTTAATTTACCACCATCAAAGGTAATTTGATAATTACCTGCTGTTTTTTCTTCATTTATTAGGGTAGTTACTTCTTTGCCGAGAATATCGTAGATTTTTAACTGAACTTGTGAGCTGTTGGGTAAAGAAAAACTAATGTTGGTTATTGGGTTGAAAGGATTAGGATAGTTTTGATGAAGGTTAAAGCTTAAATCATCTTTAGTAACGACAGAATATGAGGATATAGAATTTTCTTTTAGCTCATAGACTATCTCATTTTTTACTAATAATATTCTCCCGTCTTCTACCAAAAAAAGGTATTCCCCATCATTAAATGAATAGTCATGATGGGTCTGCATATTATCATCTGAGATTAACCACCGACTACCAGATAGTTGAATAACATATTTATTAATCACCCTTTGAAGTGAATATATTTGGCTACTATTTAAAGGTAAATCAAAAATGATTCTTTCTGTTCCATCATATTGATTCCCGACAATAGAGTATTTTCCTTGACAATATTTTATTGCTATCGTACCCATCCCAGTATCCGGAAGAACATTATAATATGTTCCATTTTTCTGATTACCAATCTTATACCCCGAGGGGCTAACGATACCGCTATATTCCCCATCACTAACTGACCCCCAAAAATATGTGGAGTCATATATCAAAACGCTAGCCTCTTTATTGGTCTGATAAAAACTATTTGCAGTTTCCACCACATAATAACCATGCATCTCCCACAATAAATTTTCTTCGTAATGATTGGAGTAATAACGGGTATAATAACCTTTATTCGGAATTACACTACTATCAATTAATCCTTGATTCTGAACGGTATAAATAAGATCAACGTGATCACTATCCGCTATCGAGATAAATTTTGTCCAATACCCATTTTCTGCCGGTATCACGATCTCCCTGTCATAGTAGAAGCTTTCTCCTCCATTATTAGAGATAATATTCCCTAGATGCCAATTTGATTTATAATCGCAGAACAAATAACTAAAACTTAAAAACTGATCATTACTTATCCAACCGGTAATTGATGGTAGGGTTATAGTGTTAAAACCATTTTTATTTTTAATAAAAACTTTTGTAACAATGCCACTGGTGCTTCCTTCGGCTCTAATAGCAATTAAACAGCTGTCATTATACCTAACAATTGACGAACCTATGTTAGTATTGGTTGTAATTGGCAAGGAGTCGATAGCTACAAGCATGAAATCATTATTATCTTTTCTCGTCATCGAATAGGATGTTGAGGTCAGGGTGTCTTGATTGTATATTTTCTGAACCATCCCATTACCCAGCATCACCTTGTCAATGATTGAATGATACTGGGCAAAAATAGTTGTAAGTAAACCAAAAACCGTAAAACAAAAAAATACTAGTCTATTCATGGACCATTCTCCGTTTATTATTTAATTATTAATTTGCTATTGAATTTGATACATTATCACATTAATTAATATCTGTCAATCGTTGTAGATAATATGAAATTGACCATTTAATAAAAGTCTGCTAAATTACAATATTGTTAAATGAACTTTAAAATAGGAGAATAAATGAAAAGAATAATCTTAATTCTGTCTTTTTTTGCCATCAATAACTATTCACAAATTATTGATCTGAGTGATAAGGAACAGTTCCAAAAAATCATTGTTTTAACCAAAACAATGTTAGAACAAACAACCACTGTTTCTATTGATAGCACTGGCAAGCGTTACCTTGATTTAACAACAGAAATTGATCAGGATGCCTGGCAGCAAAAATTCTTAGAACAACTGCGCAACCAAAATGCCTGGCGAACCAAGGATTTGCTTTGGGGGCTGTCGAAATCCGCAGTTTCTGGTGTTGGCTTAGGGGTACTAGAATCACACGCTTTCGGTTATCGCTATCCGCATTTAAAAAGTGGTGGCCTGAAAGATTATCTAACCATGAACACTGCCGGTGATGGAGTATTTACTAAATTTTGGCACCCCAATAAAATTGGCCGCTCATTTAATGACATCTTCGATCGTAGTGCTTACCTACAACTTAAAACATACTTTAACGGTAAGTGGTACTGGGCTTATGCTTGTCATTTCACCATCAAAAACATAGTTAGCACCCTGGTTCGTGATTGGGCCAAATACGGTGATGCTTTTTACAGCTTCCAAATTGATCTCATTGTTCCCACTGAATTCTAATTATTAAACACCTCATCAAATGAGGTGTTTTATTTTACTACTTCCGCACCATCAATCGGCATTCTGGGATGACCAGTTAATTTAAAATATTGATCAGAGGCTTCTCTGGTGAGCATATAGACTCGATCTTGAATTAAGATACCTGCTAAACCATTATTTACTTTAAACCATTTCTTTTTTTCACAACCACGCTCTGCTAATATTTTAACTCGTTGTGGTTTTAAATATTGCCAACGACCAGCTGTCACTGATTCTTCCTGCGCCCAACCAGTCAAGGGTAGTTTGACACTCTTATCTCTATTGCCCCACGGCCGCAAAATAGTTTTATCGTCTTGTTTGATGGGCAAAATAGGATGAGCCGACCAGAAGAATGAAGTGGCCTCTTGTTTTTTTCTAAATGACTCAATCTCCTCACTAGTATAAAACTGCGCCAGCTCTTGATCACTTATTTCTTGAATAGTAAAACCAATTCCTCCACACATAAATTAATTGATTATTTGCTTAATTTATTGAATATCTTCATTATACAAAAGTTATCAACAGGTGACTATCTTGACAGGTGAACGAACGTTCACTATCATACTATTATGGATCAGAAACTAAAACAAGCCCAAGAAAAATTAAGTCACTTCTGGCGACAGAATCATCGTCTGCCATCCTTTGCCGAGCTCTGTACTCTTTTTGGCTATGCTTCCAAAAATGCCGCTGCCAAACTAGTCAATAAATTAAAAGAAGCACAAATCATTGAACAAGATGACAATGGTCGCCTAATACCTGGTAAACTACTCACTGGTTTGCCTGTTTTGGGTTATGTCCAAGCTGGCTTTCCCACGCCAGCCGAAGAAGAACTGGCTGACACCATTACCCTTGATCAATATTTATTACGCAATCCTAATTCTTGTTTTATTACGGAAGTTGCCGGCGACTCCATGCTTGGCGCTGGTATTCAGCCAAAAGATCTGGTGATCATTGATCGTGGCTTAACACCACAAAATAATGATATTGTCTTGGCACAAATTGACAGCCAATGGACGCTAAAGTATTTTCAAAAAAAGAACAAAAGTATTTATCTGCAAGCGGCTAATGAAAAATATCCTAAATTGATCCCCCAGCAAGAATTAGTGATCGCTGGTGTTGTTGTCTCCTGCGTCCGGAAGTATAAATAAAGTCGCCTTGAGGTCCATTGCTCGCGACGGTGGACCTTCAAGGTGCAACCAAATTTTATTAAAACAAAACAAAATGGAAAAAGAAAAAGGGAATACCAATTTACTACTTCGCTCCTGGCCTCAAGCCATCATGCACCTTGATGCTGATGCTTTTTTTGCCAGCTGCGAGCAATCGTTGCGACCAGAGCTGAAAGGTCGTCCAGTGGTTACTGGCGCTGAGCGTGGTATTGTCTCGGCAGCTAGTTATGAAGCCAAGGCTTTGGGCATTGGTCGTGGCATACCACTCTGGCAAGTACAAAAAATTTGCCCACGAGCAGTGATTTTGCCCAGCGACTACGAAAGTTATTCTCTCATCTCCTTACGTATCTTTGATATTATGCGTCAGTATATTCCGCAAGTGGAAGAGTACTCTATCGATGAAGCTTTTGCTGACTTAACTGGCTTAAGGCGACCACTACATGCGTCCTACTATCAGATTGCCAAGAAAATACAAAAGCAAATTGAGACCGAACTTAATCTGACCGTCTCTATCGGTGTTAGTTTAAGTAAGTCATTAGCTAAGCTGGCAGCTAACTGGCACAAACCAGCTGGCCTCACTATCGTACCCAGCCAATTAATTGAACAACTATTACGCGCTAACTCACTCGCGACTATCTGGGGCTTTGGTTCCAGTACAGTTAATTATTTGCAGAAGTTTGGTCTGAAAAATGCTTATGACTTTGCTTATCAATCAGAGTATTGGGTAAAAACGCATCTCAATAAAACGGGGTTGGAAATTTGGCGAGAACTTCACGGTGAAGCTGTCTACCCCGTCAATCCAGCAATCAAGCACAGCTATCAATCTATCAGTAAAATGAAAACCTTCTCACCACCCTCTGCTGATAAAAAATATGTCTGGGCTCAATTAATTCGCAACCTAGAATCAGCCTGCATTAAAGCCCGTCGTCATCAGCTAGTGGCTACCAAAGTAATTATTTATTTACGCGAACAGAACTTTCAGAGCCAAGGATTAGAAATCAAGCTTAATCAGCCAACCAATTCTGCTCTTTTGATTACTCCGGTTCTCCAAAGTACTTTTCAAAAATTGTTTTCCCGGCATGGTTCCTACCGCACCACTGGTATTGTTTTAACCAATCTACAAACCGATCAGTGCGTACAAGAAAGTCTGTTTGCGAATCAAGTCAAAATACTAAAAATGGAACGATTAGCCAAAGTTATTGATGAGATTAATTACCGCTTCGGTAAACACACTATTCATCAAGCCACCTCGCTGCCAATCAATAGCATTAGCCGTGGCCAAAAGCGTCATACTACCAGTCCGCGCTGGACCCAAACATTTCGTGGTGAAAATTTACGGCAACACCTTTATCTGCCACGGTGGCTGGCGCCAGCCAATTAATCTTTAACTAAGAGATAGTCATGCCCTCGCCTGTCGTTTAGTTGAAGACAAATACAAAAAATCCTTTCGCTTTAGTGAGAGGGTTTTTTGTTGCCGCAAACAATAAAATAGATTAATATTAATGTATGCTAAATAAACTTACGATCTGCCTCTTAACGATCACCGCCATCTTCTTATTATCGATTAATACTGTTCGGGCGTCAGATACTGACCAAGACGGACTAAGTGACGAAGAAGAAATCAATATCTATCAAACGGATCCAGCGATTACTGATAGTGACAACGATGGTTTTGCTGATGGCCAAGAAATAAAAAATGGTTATTCTCCTTTGCAAAAAAATAAAAAACTTCAGGAAGTAGATAGCGATAGCGACGGACTGCAAGATGACTGGGAAATCAAAATTGGTACCAATCTCAATAATAAAGATAGTGATAACGATGGTTACTCAGATGGTACAGAAATCACTAGTGGTTTTGATCCCTTATCTGTTGAAGGAAAATTAGTGGCAAAAAAGATTCAAGTTGATTTAAAAAAACAACAACTAGAATACTTTTTTAATAATATCAAATTAGACTCTTTTTTAATTTCTAGTGGGGTGGCCAAAATGCCGACTCCGAAGGGCGATTTTACAATTTTAGAAAAAGTACCAACTAAACATTATGCTGGTGCTAATTTCAATTATCCCAATACTAGGTGGAACTTACACTTTACGACTGGCAAATATCGTTATTATATTCACGGTGCCTACTGGCACAATAAATTTGGTCAGCCGATGAGCCATGGTTGTGTCAACGTGTCCTATGCCAACATGGAACGCTTATACAACTGGGCTGATAAAAATACTAAAGTTAAAATTTACTAGCTATTACTACAAACTGTTTCAAGCTTTACTTAGACTTAATAACTTTGTTGATTAAAATGGGGTTTGCTTTTTTTGTACTTTTATAATAAACTCCTAATATTATTGAACTTTAACAAAAAAGGAGATTTCTATGAGTTACCGTAATATCCGTCGCCATGATATTCCTCGCTGGTATGGCCTGAGCTATCAAGACAACGATGAACCAAAACTGATTCTTAGTATTCATCAGGATCTGATTCCGCAACTGGAAGAAATTAATGAAAATGCACCACTGATCAAATACTATCAAGACCACTATAAATTAGGTGTTTGGCAACGCTCAGCTACAAAACACTTTGGCTTTGGTAATACATTTGTTAATAACGAACTGCAAGATGGTTGGCTACAACTTGCAACAACGCTACGACAGTCTTGGCAGAAAATTAACTGTACAGCGTGTAATAGTAAAGGGGAACGCAGCTGGCAAAAACTACGTGTTTGCGATGATGATCAATTTTGCTCAACCTGCCGCGGACTACGATTTATCTATCAATATGATGACATTTGGCTCAGCGAACTACTGATTAATCTGCATATTCTTTTCTCTATCCTATCTACTAACGATACTGCCACTATTTCAAACAAGGAACAACTATTAACAATCGATACTTGCTTTCACGATGGTGGCAAGGATGTCGGTGGTGAGATTAGTAAAAAAATGCGTCACTGGATAATGCAATCAGCGACACGCGATCTTCAGGCCCGGCAAATATTGCTGGCTATGACTCAAGTTTATACCTTAATTACCCCACCCTCCTTTTGTGATGACTTTGCCGTTGAGCTAGATCCGAGTGGTGGTTTTTCCTTACGGTGCCCCGGGCAGAATTGTTGTTCAATCTATGCTAGCGCTCAAGCACTCACCAATAATAACGACGGCTATAAGCTCGGCTCACATAATATTGACTAGCAGGATCAACAATTATCATTCTTAATCGGCTTAGCCATGTTACACGACTTTGCCGATCAAGCACTTTATCAAAAAATCGCCTCTACCTAAAAGCGATTCTTATTTATCACATCACTAACTAGTGATGTGGTTTTTTTTATATCCAAAAAAAAACTAATCTTCAATACTCACGACGATTTCCCGTCCGGCGATTGAATCTCTATTTTTATCAG